>CAYSOI010000281.1:0-6043 GCA_964432425.1 uncultured Opitutales bacterium
GGGCGGCGCAACCCAATGCGTCGTCCCTACCCCTATCGAGTACTTCGTGTCTCAATAGGAAATTATTTTTGAGAACCACGATAATCTCCGATCGTCCTCCCAGTATGAATGCCTTAGGCTTGCTTTTCCCGGATTCCCGGTTGTAAGGGGCAAGTACTGCAAGGGAATCAGGGCATTGGGGTCAATCGTGAGTTGGCACGGACATAAGGCGGATTATCGTCTGTGACCTGATAGCTCAGCCCTTGGATTTAAGTGGATTTCATCGGTTTTAATTTAACAATGAAGGTGCTTAAGTCCGTGTCATTCTGGACGGACTCCCTTTGAAATCATTCTTTCATGCCCATGCGGGTCACTCTTCAATCCATTGGTTGTCATTGTAGACATAGAGTCGCTTTTCTTGCTGTTGGGCGTCGAAGTAGAGCCAGCTTTCAAGGTTGTGGCTGTAGAGCCAGGGGTAGGTGTTGTTGCTGGTCCAGAGCCAGCCTTGGTTGGGGTGCCAGAGCCAGAGGCTGCTGATGGGTTGGGGGGAGGGGAGGTAGAGCCAACCGAGATGTTCATGGTAGAGCCAATCACTGGTGGGGGCCGGATAGTAGAGACCAAACCAGCTTTGTCTTTCCCAGCCATGTTCGAGAGGGGTGGAAATGTATCTGAAATCCTGACCTTCGGGGAGATTGGTGATCTGAATTTCAAGGATGGCTTCCGTACTTTCTCCGTCTTGGTTGAAGCCTTTTACCCGCAGGCTGTAGGTGTCTTGGGTTTCGTAGTCGAAGCTTTCTGTCGCGGAGAGGGTATCACCGTTGATGGCAAACAGGTCATTGTGGTCATCTCCATTGCCATCGATAAAGATAAAGGTGAAGGAGTCTCCTGTTGTGACGAGGATGGGGGCCGCACTGTCCAAGGTACTGCCTTCCCCAAATTGTCCTGATTCATTCTCACCCATGGCCCATAATGAACCGTCTTCTTTCAGGAAGAGACTGTGTTCGGCACCGGCAGCGATTTGTGTGACTCCGGATTCAACCACCTTTACGGGTTCAGGTTGGTTTTGCAGAGTGTTGTCACCAATTTGTCCGGCTTCATTATTGCCCATGGCCCAGAGGCTTCCGTCCTCTTTGATGTAGAGGCTGTGATGTCCTCCCGCAGCAATGTCCATTACTTCGGATTCCACAATGCGTATTGGAGTGGACTGGTCCTGGAAAGTGCCATCGCCCAGTTGTCCGTCTTCATTGTTCCCCATGGCCCAGAGGCTTCCGTCCTCTTTAAGGATGAGGCTGTGGAGTCCTCCCGCAGCCACTTTTCTCACTTCCGTCTCCATGATCTTCACCGGTGTGGTTTTGTCCTCATCGGTGGCATCGCCCAGTTGTCCGAAACCATTGAACCCCATTGCCCAAAGGCTGCCACCCGTCTGAATGATGAGACTGTGAACTCCACCTGCACTGGCCTGAGTGACTCCCGAAGAAAGGATCTGAACGGGGATGCTGCTACTGTTGAAATTTCCGTTTCCAAGTTGCCCAAACTCATTATAGCCTGTGGCCCAGAGGCTACCGTCAGTTGTCACGAACAAGCTGTGGTTGTTTCCGGCCGAGATTTGATGAGCATCTTGAAGAGTTGAGATGGAGGTCGGGCTCTCCTCATCGAATTCATGGCCAATGCCCAGTTGCCCATATTCATTGTTACCCATTGCCCAGACGCTTCCGTCCTGTTTGGTAATCAGGCTGTGCTCGGAACCTCCGGAGATGTGCTCAGCATTAGCTCCCAGTATGCGAACCGGGCTATGTTTGTCCAAATTGGTACCGTCACCCAGTTGTCCGGAAAAGTTCTCTCCCATTGCCCAGAGGCTTCCATCGGATTTTATATAAAAGCTATGATGATCTCCGGCAGAGATATCAACGATTCCGGGACTGCCTTCGAGGGTCAATTGTCCAACAATTCTGCCTGCGGCCTGATTTTCCGGCACGGTGTTGTTGTCAAGAGTCAGCTGTAGAGTCGAAGTGTTTTCCGGTTCATCCTGTACCACAATGGTGAAAGAGCTCTCAAGGGTTTCGCCATCGGGGGCTGTCCCTTTTACCCGGATCTGGTAGCTGTCCTGAGAGATGGAGTCCAGGGATTCGGCAGTCAGCAGTTGATTCCCATCCAGGCGAAAACTGGCGTTATCTGTATCCCCTTCACCGGAGACCAGGGCGAAGGTCACAGAATGGTCTTCCTGAATTAAGGTCGGGACGCTCAAATCCTCTCCGGCCTGGACGCCAAGCTGCCCAATCGAATTACTGCCCATCCCCCAAAGGGAACCATCTTTATTCAGCAACAAACTGTGCTTCGAGCCTGATGCGATCAAGGCAACATTGGCGGAGACGATTTCCATAGGTGTGCCTCGTTCCACGATTCCGGCTACTCCGAGTTGTCCAGCTTCATTGGACCCCATGGCCCATACGCTACCTTCCTCTTTCAAATAGAGACTGTGTGCGTCACCAGTGGCAATCTCGATGACTTCGTTCTCTACAATTTTCTTAGGTGTGAGTAAGTCTGTCCAGGTCCCGTCACCCAACTGCCCCCAATTATTGGCTCCCATTGCCCAGAGGGAACCATCTTCCTTCAAGAACAGACTGTGCGATTCTCCTGCAGCCACCTTCGTTACACCACTGTTTACAATTCTTACTGGTATGTTGCGGTCCGCCAGGCTTCCATCTCCGAGTTGTCCAAAGAAATTTCGCCCCATAACCCATAAGGCTCCTCCTTCCTTGATGACCAGGGTATGACTTTCTCCTGCAGCGACTTCTGTGACATCCGAGGTCAGAATTTCTACAGGCTCCAGGCTCCATCCTCCTGCCTCTGTCCCTTCCCCAAGTTGTCCGTAGAGGTTGTCTCCCATCCCCCACAAAGAACCATCTGTTTTCACATAAACACTGTGCTCCCAACCCGCTGCAATGGAGGCGACTCCCGAAGTCTCAATTTCAACGGGGACATAGGATTGACTTCCGGAACCATCTCCGAGTTGTCCACCAGTATTCAACCCCATGGCCCAAAGAGATCCATTGTCTTTGAGAAACAAACTGTGATACTTTCCGCAGGCAACTTGCCGAACTCCTTCCGGTACTATTTTTGTCGGAGTCGATGCACCCTGTAAGTTTTCATCTCCAAGTTGGCCCGAATCATTGGCTCCCATGGCCCATAGCGAACCATCTTGCAGTACGAACAGGCTGTGTTCCGCCCCAGCTGCCAAAGTCGGTGGTTGGATCGAATCGGCTTCGAGAGATAAGAAGCCTACGGTGGTGCCAATTGGAGAATTCTCCACCAAAGTGTTGCCATCTAAGGTGAGGCGATTGTTCGCCCAAGTGCTCTCTGTACCCACCAATAGAACACATAGGGTTTGAAGGAACAAATGGCGCAGGGAATTCATAAACTGGTGACTGCTGCTTCCTAGGGGGGGATTTTGCAAAATCAAGCCTGGACTCCAGGTTTCCACTTCGGTTGGCGGTTAGCGATGGCGGGGTTATAGGACCTCTATGTCCTATACTGCCTATTTGGACGGCCTGAAGACCGTCTTGCGGAATGTAGGGTGGGCTTGAGGGGGCGTAGTTTTCTGAGACTCGATTGGGTCAATTGCGGGAGCCGACTTTGGGGATTTCCTTCCAGCAGGTGGTCCAGCGGGGGGTGGTGTTTTCGCGTCGCATTTTCCAGGTTTGGTGGACTCCGCGACAGGCGGGGAAGATGGCTCGGTTGCCGTATTGTTCGTGGATGGAATCAATGGCTTGGTTGAGTTTTTCCCGTTTTTGGGTGTCGATGGTGGGGAAGAGTTGGGCTTGGCGGAGGCGTTTGGGTTCGAGGCCGAGGAGGAGGATGCCGGTTTTTTTGTAAGCGTAGCCTTGTCGGTAGAGTTCGCGGAGGAGGCGGAGGGCGGTGGAGGTGATGGTGAGGAGGTCGTCGGTGGGGTCGGGGAGTGAGGTGGAGCGGGAGTCGTGATATTGGGGCGTGTCTTTGAAGGGGTTGGTGGCGACAAAGACTTGGAGGCCTGTGGCGATAGAGCCTTGGGTGCGGAGGCGTTTTACGGCGTTCATGACGTAGCTGGTGAGGGCTTCTTCCATGTCAGATAATTTGGTGACGGGGTGTCCGAAGGATCTGGAGGCGCACATGTTTTGCCGGGGTTGTGGGGTTTCCATGTCCCAGCATGGCCAGCCTTGAAGTTCACGAAGGGTGCGTTCGAGCTGTACTCCTCCTACTTTTCGTAGTGTGGTGGGGGAGGTTTCGACGAGGTGAGCGGCGTTGCGGATGCCGAGTTCCCGGAGTTTTTTGCCCAGTCTTCGGCCAATGCCCCAGATGTCCTGCACTTCAGTTTGTTCGAACATGGAGGGGTTTGCCACGAGGCAGCCTGTTTTGGTTTTTTTGGCAATGCGGTTGGCGAGTTTGGTCAGGGTCTTGGTGGGGCCGAGGCCGATGGATACGGGGATGCCGGTCCATTGTTTGACGGTGTTTCGGAGGGTGTGGGCAAAGTCCAATGGGTTTTCCATTTTCTCCAGATGCAGGAAGGATTCGTCAATGGAATAGACTTCAATGGTGGGGGCAAATCTTCGCAGGACGGAGGTGACCCTACGGGATAAATCGCCGTAGAGTTCATAATTGGAGGAGAATACCTGAATGTTTCTCCATTGGCACAATTCCCGGATTTTGAAGTAGGGGTCTCCCATTTTGATCCCGAGGGCTTTGGCTTCATTGGAGCGGGCCACGGCGCAGCCGTCATTGTTGGAGAGGACAATGACGGGTTTGCCTTCCAGTGAGGGGGCAAATACCCGTTCGCAGGAGACGTAGAAGTTGTTGCAGTCGACGAGTGCCAGCATGTTGGGGAAAAGGGGAAGGGGGGAAAAGGGGAAGGGGGGACAATCAGACAGTCAGACTATGAGAGACGTGTAAGTAAGTGTCGTATGGATCTTCTGATTGTCTCCTTGTCCCACTGTCTGATTGTCTTTGCTTAGAGGGAGTGGACGACGTTGGTGACGACACCCCAGAGGTGTACGCTGTCTTCTTCGTTAAAGCGAATGGGGGAGTAGCGGGGGTTTTCGGCTTCGAGTTGGACGGTGTTGCCTTTTTTGCTGAGGCGTTTGACGGTCAATTCTCCATTGATGGCGGCGATGACGACACGGCCATCCGTGGCTTCGAGGCTTCGGTCGACGACGAGGAGGTCTCCGTCGTGAATGCCGGCGCCAATCATGGAGTCTCCGGAGGCCCGGACGAAGAAGGTGGCGGCGGGTTGTTGGATGAGGTGCTCATTGAGGTCGAGGGCTCCTTCGAGGTAATCATCGGCGGGGGAGGGGAAGCCTGCGGAGACGCCAGATGCATAGAGGGGGATGGCGGCTTCTTTGTTTTTTATGAAGCGGAGGACCCGATCAATCTGGCTGATGGGTAAGCGGACAGGGCGTGTGGGTTCCCCATACCGGTTGCTTCCGGTTGGTCTGCCTGCTCCTTTGCGTTTGCCTCCTCTTGCCATTTTTCAGTTCTTTAAAACATTTTGATAAATGTACAAAAAACAAAGATTGGTCAACTTATTCTTGTCGGGTATGGCGGGCAGGTTGAATTATGTATTGGGGTGGGGTTAAATCAATTCACGGATGGGGGAGGCTCCGCTGATCACTTGGGTAACGGCTTTGGGGATGCCTGCTTCAAGTCGTATCGCTCCAGTATCCAGAACTGTGTCCATGATAGTGGCGTAGAGGTTGGGGATGCGGACAATGTTGTGGGCGGGTTCTCCACCGTCTTTGGTGGAAGCTCCAACGACATGGCCGGACTTGAGACCACCTCCGTATAGAAGTAGGGGAGCTGAACCACCCCAGTGGTCACGACCGCCTTTACCATTGATCTTGGGAGTGCGTCCCATTTCACCACAGCAAACCAACAGGATCTTGTCTTTCAGGCCTCGGGCTTCGATGTCTTCTATAAAGGCACTGACCGCATGGTCGAAGGGTCGGCCAACATAGTCCATACCTTCAGTCATGGTGGCATTATTTTTGTCGGCATGCATGTCCCAGACAAAGTTGGTGGTAACAGTGATGAAGCC
>CAYSOI010000282.1:0-6033 GCA_964432425.1 uncultured Opitutales bacterium
CCGGTGGTGTGGGAGGGAGACGGTTCGAGCCCGTCCCCGACCCGATCAACGAGTGATCAATCTTTTGGCAGGTTGCTGCCTGTCACATCTTCCAGTATCCTATAACAAGCCGGAATCAGCAACAGAGTTACGAACACCGACACCACTGTTCCGATGCCCAGCGAGATTGCCATGGGAACGAGGAAGAGGGCCTGGATGGAAGTCTCCAGGATCATGGGGCCAAGACCGAGGAAAGTCGTGATAGCGGTTAAGAGGATGGGGCGGAATCTTCTCAATGCTGCGTTTCGGGTGATAGTGGCGGGATCATCACCACGTTCCTGATAGCGGTTTCGGGTGATGGACAATACGAAGGCTCCATTCACGACCATGCCACAGAGGGCGATCATTCCAAAAACGCTGAAAATACTTAGGTCAAAACCAAGAAGGAAATGTCCAATTGCGGCTCCAGCAAGACTCCAGGGCAAGGTCAGCAGAACAATCAATGCCTGAACATAACTCCTTAGCAAGGCGGCCATGATGCCATAGATTAAAAAGAGGGAACCGAGGAGCCCCCAGACCAGGTTCCCAATAGCTTCCCTTTGCTCCCGTTGTTCGCCTTCGAATGAGTAGCGAAGTCCAGGATACTTTTCCAGGATTTTCGGCAATTCCTTCTTGGAAAAGGCTCCCAACACCCGATTTCCCGAAGTCACTCCGGCAAGGACATTGGCAGTGACATTGACCACTCGGCCTCCATCTACCCGTTCAATTCTGACTGGGGCTTTCGTCTCGGTAATCCTCGCAGCTTCGGCAATCGGGATTTCCCCGCCTTTGGGAGCTCGAATGAGTAAGTCCTCCAAGCCGCTCATGGATCGGCGATCTTCTCTCGGAAGCCGAACCATTACGCGAACTTCTTCACGATTACGAGGTTGGCGGATCGCTTCTGCTCCGTAGAACGCATGGCGAATTTGCCTTCCAAGGTCCCTGGCCGTAACCCCTAAACTCTGCCCCTCGGGCTTGATCTCAAAAGTGTACATCGGCATCTGGCGACCAAAGCTCTTTTTTACATCGACCACTCCCGGATAAGGCGAGATGGCGTCGGCTACATCATTGGCGGCTTGTCGTAGAGTTGCGATGTTGGAGTGAGCCAGCTGCACATCAATTTCCCGTTCTCCGCCTGGGCCAAAGATCCAGTCAAAGAAGATGGATTCCACATCCTGGATTTCCGGAATTTCTTCCCGCCAGAGTTTGACCAAACCTTCACTACTGATCTTTCTCTGGCTTTGCGGTACCAACATGATGCTGACCTCTCCAGCATTGGTACTTCCGTCCGCAACTTCGGTGAAAATTCCATTGAGAATGTCTTTTTCTCCGGTTCTGGCCAAAGCCCTTCTTCCCGCAGCTTCAATGGCAAAACAGACTTCACGTGTGCGGCTGACAGGTGTGCCGGAGGGCAGTTCAATTTCCGCCTGCACGAAATCGGTTTGAATGGATGGACGGAATGTGAAGTTGATTCGACCACTGAGCATCCAAGAGACAATGATTACGAGTCCAGAAACGAAGATGGCCAGAGTCAGGTAGCGAAACTTTAGAACGGCATCCAGGAATGGGCTGTAGGACTTTTCAAGAAAGTTATCCAGCTTGAGCCGCAGGTTTGTTTGAAATTGGTCAAATCTACCAAACAGGCTGTCAGACTTCGACTCCTCGTGTTTTCCTGCCAAGTGAGCCGGCAAAATGAGCAGACATTCCACCAGCGAAACCGTAAACACGGCAATGACGACAGCCGGAAGAATTTCAAAGAACTGTCCAATCTGTCCGGGAACAAACAACAACGGCATGAATGCAATGATATTGGTGGCCACAGCAAAGACAACCGGGACACTCATTTGCCGGGCTCCTAAGACTGCGGCCTCTGTGCGGGACATGCCTTCAGAGATTTTGTGAAAGATGTCTTCCCCAACTACCACCGCGTCGTCTACGACGATCCCTAGAGTCACAATGAAGCCAAACAACGAAATCATGTTGATGGTGGCGTCCATCCATGGCATCAGGATCAAGGAGCCAACAATGGCCACAGGGATGCCGATTGCAGTCCAGAAAGCGACACGAAGTTCGAGGAAGAAACCAAGTGCCAAAAGAACCAGTAGGAGCCCGATGGCTCCATTTCTCATGAGTAGGTTCACTCGTTCCTTGTAAGAGATTGAACGATCCCAGGTCACCTGCAGGTTTACCGTCGGCGGCAGAGTTGGGCGGATTTTTTTTATAAATCGATGCACCGTCTCGGCAACCGCTATCGGAGACTGCAATTCCGAGCTGTATACACTCAGCGTAACAGCCCTGCCTCTCTCAAAGTAGTTTTCATTGTCGGTTTCTTCGAAGCCATCTTCGATCGTGGCGATGTCCTGTAGAAAGACCTTTGATCCATCAGGGCGGCTGACAATGGGCAGGTTCCCAAATTCGCTGGCGTAGTCCCGGCGTTCTTTGGTTTTCAGAAGGATGTCACCACTGGGAGTTTTGAGCATGCCGGCAGGAACATCGAGAGCGGATTCCTCCAGGGTTTGAGCGACTTGTCCGAGGGTGAGATTGAGTGCCCGGAGCCTTTCCTGGGGGATTTCCACAATCACTTCCGGCTTCGGAACGCCTCGCATTCTGACCAGACCAATCCCAGGTTCAGCCAATAGAGAGTCTTCCAATTGGCGGGCAAATTGAATCAATGTGGGCTGATCCACTTGCCCGAAAACTGCCATCCGGAGAACTTCACGCCTTCGGCCTGTACCCAACCGAATTACTGGTGGCTCCACATCATCTGGAAAGGTGCTGACTCTCTGTACGGCTGCGGTGACTTCCTGGAGGGCACGATTGCGATCAAAGCCTGGCTTGAGCTCGATTTCCACCTCACCATTACCTTCTCTGGCCACTGAACGCAGTCTTCTGACCAATTCCATTCCACGAATCTCCGATTCAACTGGCAGGATGACGGATTGCTCGACCTCTTCTGGACTGGCTCCCCGATAGTCGACATCGACCTCCACAGTATCGGTCTCGTAAGTAGGATAGATCTCCTGCTTGATGTTTTGGGCGACAAGAAGCCCAGTGGCTACGATGCCCACCATCAGTAGATTGGCTGCTACCGCATTGTTGGCAAACCAGGCAATAATGCCTTTCTGGATTTCCAGCTTCATGCGGCAAAGAAGGCAGTTGTAGAAACGTAGCGGAATTTGCAAAAAATTCCGACTGGTTCACGATGGGTGTCAATTGGATCAGAAGATTTCGCATCTTCTGCTACATTGTGTTGCTTTGGTTTGAAACCCTTCATTCAGTCTTTGGGGTTTCTGAAGTTTCGAGCAAGCTTGGGCTCACTACCATTTCGGGCAGAGCGGATCGCAAATCACTGACAATCAAGCGTTCGCCGTTTTGCAGAACATTGGAGATGAAAATGGTTTCTTCCTGGGTCCAAAGGATTTCGGGTTCTGCAATGCGAATGCGGTTGTCGGATTTTACCAACCAGATTCGTTTGCCTTCGCGAAGTGCAGAACGAGGGATTTTGAGAACATTTTCCAGATTTCCCGCTTCGATATTGACTCGAACATAGCTTCCCAGGAGCAAGGGGATTTGCTCGTTAGCAGGATTCTTTATCCCCAATGGATCTTCTACTTCGATCAGAATGCGGGCCATGCGGCTGTTGGACTCGAGGTCACTCAGCAGACGAATGACTTTCCCTTTCCAGGGTTTAGGGTTGGCACCTGCGTCTAAACGGATGTCAGCTTGTGGATTCTTTGAAACCTGAATTCGTTTGAGATCACCGAGTTGAACAGAGGCTTGGATCCAGAAGGCATCGGTTCCCACTAATTTGGCGATTCCATTTCCTGAATCTACCAGTTGTCCAATGTCGACGGATTCGGAGAGAACCATACAGTTGAACGGAGATTTAATAGTGGTGCGTTTTAAGTCGAGTTGAGCCCGTTCAATGGCATTATTGGCCTTGGTTATCATGGCGGCGGCCTTTTGAAGGTGTGGTTTGCGAAGGGCAAGGGCTGGATTGGCATCCGTGTCGGGAATCTCTGATTTCAGCCTTTCCCATTCCCGTTTGGCAATGGCCTGTTGGCCGAGTTCCAGATCGTACTCAAATTGGGCATTGGCCAACTCTGCCTCCCGCTCTATAATATTGTGCTGATAGTCCGCAGGATCGATTTTCAAGAGGGTGTCATCTTTGGCTAATCGCCCACCTGGAACCAAGTCCTTGTGAATTTCGAGGATTTGTCCGCTCACCTGGGGGCGAACTGTTATCTCCTGAGCAGGGATCACGGTTCCCCAGGAGGTGACGAGAACTCTTTCACTGGTTGGTTCCAATTCAATGACCTGGACACTGGTTTTGGAACGGGGTTTCTCCTCGGGTTCTGTCTTCGGGGCCGTTTTGAATAGAATCCAGGCCACAACGGCAGCCACACCCAATGCGATGATAATGCCCAAAGGCTGAAGTTTGGAGGAGGATTGGTTCATGGTAAATTCACTTCCGGCATGGGGCCGCCCATTGCACGATGTAGATCGATTCGGGCACTCAATCTTTGTCTTTGGCTGGTGAGAAGGTCACGTTCAAGTTGGTGGACTTTCGATACGGCGTCCAGAACAGGCAAGTAATCTGAGGCTCCCAGAATGTATCGGTTTCGGGACTCTTCCAGGAGATCTCGTGCGGTTTGCAGTTGAGCTTCCTGGCGTGAGAGCTTTTTCAGGAGTTTTTCTTCACGAACCAAGGCGGTTTTTACATCCAGCACAATTCTGAGGAACTCGGCTCCAAACACTTCCCTGGCTTCTTCCAGGCGATATTTGCGAATGGCAACTTCTACTTTGCGGGCTCCTGAGTCGAAGAGGGGACCAGAGATCCCGGCAAAGGCATTTCCAACCAAATCTTCCAGTTCTGGTGTGCCTTCACTTCCGGCAGATCCACCGATGGTCAAACGAGGCAACCGATTGGCAATGGCTTCCCCAATTCGATGATCCAATGCCACAATCCTTGCCCAGGCCGCCTGGAGTTTTGGATGATGCCAAAGTTCCTGAGTGGATACTTCGGTGGCTCCAGTTTCTTGAATGCCTTTCCAGTCTTCCACTGCCTGATACTCTGCATCTCCGGGAAGTTTTCCTTGAAGAGAATCCAGGATGAATTCCAGGGTTTTGATTCGCTCTTCGATGTCGGGAAGTCGGGATTGGATGGACTGGAGTTGCTCCTTTTGTTGAAGGACAGCCACTGCGGATCCTTGACCTTGTCCGGCTCGAAGTCTTGTTAAATCCAGTAACGTTTGGGCCAGCTCGATCTGTTCGTTGGCGAGACTTAGTTGCTTCTGTTCTTCAATGAGAGCAAACCAGGTTTGGGCCACCGATGCAGTCAGAAGTAAACGAGCTGTATGCCAGTCACTGACTGTAGCTTTCACCTCTTGATCCTGAGCATCTAGGCTGTGACGAATCCGGCCAAAGATGTCCATTTCCCAGTCAAGGAGGAGACCGGCAGAAGCAGAATCGGATTCGGTCTTGTCCGCATTCCACATTTTTACGAATCCGGCATCTCCACTGATATTAGGAAATAAACCACCCCGTGCTTGCAAATACCTTCCAGAAGCTTGGTCCATTCGCAAACTGACCGCCCGAACATCCGGATTTTCCTCTAGAGCTGTGGCAATCAACTCTTCCAGTTGAGGATCCTCAAAGATCGCCCACCATGTACCTGCCTTTGGTGCGGCAGGAGCCTCCATTGGAAGATAATGGTGTGGAGGCTGCTTCACCTCATGCACAACACAACCTGCTGAGAACACGACGCAGATGCCAATGGTGGCAAGTGTTCGTAAGGTTGTGTGTAGTGAGGGCATGAGGTGGAAAGGCGGTGGATTAAAATAGCCAGAGATGCTTTGCAAGTGGGGATAGTTGATGAAAGTAAGACTTAAACATAGCTAATGGTTTCGACTTTGGGTGGGATAATGCGGGCAGTACCTGTTTGAACGGCCTGGAAAGACCGTTCTACCTTGTGAGAAGTGTAAGGTCGGACTAAAAGGGTCAGTCCAGAATGGC
>CAYSOI010000283.1:0-6025 GCA_964432425.1 uncultured Opitutales bacterium
TGTGGACCCGGAATCGAAGGGTTTGGCGCTGGAAGAAAACGAGTTCGTGAATGTGAAGGAGCGGTGATCTTCCCTAAGCCCCAACGGGGCGTAACACGATAGCCCAGGGTCGCAACCCTGGGTCAAGATTGATGATACACGCCAAGCACTGAAAGTGCGTAACACCTTCCCCTCTTTTGTTTTATGTTACGCCCCTTCAGGGCTTGAATCCTTTTGTCCTTGTATACCCAGGGTTGGTCACCCTTGGCTATCATGTTACGCCCCGTTGGGGCTTAGGGTGGGGCATCGTGTTTTGCACTTTTCTCTCGCCTGAGAGACCGTTGCCTTCAGAGTCTCGCCATTATGAAGTGGCGAAACTTGATCTCCCTGGCCGCCCTCTTCGCAGTTTGTACTGCCAAAGGCGAATCCATTCACCGGATTGCGGACGGATTGACCGCATTTGTGAACAATCCAACGGGAAAGGCTTTTAGCGTTTCCCTTGATGTTCGAGACATCAATATCTACGAGAACGGTCCCCGTGAATTGCTGGTCAAAATCTATGACCCGAATGGCAAAACACATGTGCGGCAAGTTGTCCCGGATGACGGCATCACCAAGGCCGCCTACCAACATCCTGCCGGTGCCTGGGATCATGAAGCCTGGTATTATGCTTACGCCCGGATGACGGGGGAAGAACCCATGATTCGATGGAGTGCGTACTCGGATTTGAATCGACTCAAGGCAGTTCCAGCGAGGAAGTTTACCTATGACATTCCGGGAGGTGTCAAAGGGGTTTACCGGATACTATTGGCGGGATCTACCGATCATTATGTCACCCTGAACATTGCCCCGGATCTGGAGTATGGTTTATCGGGTCACCCGACCTTCATTCATGGCAGTGGAGACTTGCTGAAAAAGAGTTTTGTTTATGTACCGAAAGGAACTATTGGACTGCACGTGGTGGCCTGCGAATGGGACACTCCCCGGAGTCGGACTTATACTCTAAAAGCTTCAAACGGAACAGTCGTCTACCAAGGCGATACGGTGAAAGGGTTTACAAAAGAGAAAATTGATTTCGAAACCCCAGGCCAATATGACGACCAGATCCTGGAATTGGATGTAGCCGAAGGTGACGGGGATTTCCTTTTGATGATCAAACATCGGTTCGCCAAAGACCCGGAAGTTTCCCAGCGAGGTGAGCCGGCAGTTTCGGCGGTATTTGCACCGACCAAAGCTGTGGCCAAGGCGATTCAAGGCGGAAGCATTTACCACGATAATCGTGTTTTCTGGCACCCCTACCAAGTTCGGCTCCACAACTGGCTCAAATCGTTGAAAGCTGAAGATCTTGTGATTCGGAACAAAGAGGGAAAGGAAATCACTCACAAGGAACTGCCTAAACGCGAAGGCTTTCTCAATGTGAATGGCAATCATTGGCGTCCGCCTCCCTGCGACACCATTTTGCACAGTTGGTCCGTCCACAAAAACAAGGCAGCCCTGAATGTGGCGATCAAAGATCTCATTGCCGGGTTGCGTTCCATTGGGCCAAATGATCATGTCGCCGTAGCTGTGGGAGGCCCATTTGCCAACATGGGTTACGAGTTTTCGAATTATGCGTTTCATTACTGGCGACCCGGATGGAAAATTATCCACCAGACGGATGCTCCTGATGAGTTGAAGGCACTCCTTCGGGAAGCGTATCTGGTCGGTGGAGATCGGTTGGCGTTTTGTCGAAGTTGGGCACGGGTCAACGGCAATTCCTTTGCCCTGATTCCAACAGCTTTGCGGTATTGCTCAGCGGCGACGGAGGATCCTTTGCAAAAGGAGTTGGCCAAGACCTATCTGGATCGATTCCTCAATGGCGGTTGGGGAAATCGGGTCGGAATAGGCCCTTCGGGATCAGTCCAGGAAGGCTTTGCTTACGCCTGGCACTATGCGTCCTATCCCATGCGGACCTGGAGATCAGTCATTGCAGACTTTGGAGACGAGGATTTCAAAAACGCCTACAATCGAATGCGGACATGGTTCAGTTATGTGCTGTCGGATCGGCGGGTTCGTGCTGGAGCCTGGAGTTCGAGAACTCAGTACTACCCGCAATGGTCTCCTGAGGAGGAAGGAGAATACGCCTGGAAAGGTCTTCCCGGACCAGACTTTACCGTGAGTGTGAATGATGCGGATGAATGGTTCGCTGCTCGACGCAAAAACTACTACGCCTTGACCTACCACGGGAGATTAAGCCCTAAATGGAACAGCAATGCCAATGCCGGGCAGTGTGGATTTGGGGGCGGTATGTTGAGCCAGCTTCATGTCCCAGGAAGAGGTCCGGTACTGGCCTCCACGTTGAATGGTGGTTATGGACATGGAATGCACCTCTCACTTTGGCGGGATTTTCACATTCATTCCCTGGTTGGAATGGCGGCAGATGGGCGTCCATTGGTCAGTGGAGACAGTGAACATTTTGACGCCAAGATGAAGGACAACCGGGTCACAAGTTCCGGAGATTTGCGAGACAGCTCTCTTCGGGTCAAACGTGCCTTTGAGTTCCTCCCCAATGCCATTCGCTGCGAAGTGCAGATGGACCAGTCGGACAACATGGCTCTGCTCAACCTCTGGACCAAAAGTAAGATGCATGGACATGTGAATGAGGTCTACGAAATGATTCCTTTTGTAGAGAAGAAACGAGCCACAAAGAAGGCTCCAGCCGTACTTCCGGACTTCAAGATTGATGGCGAATTAAGAAATTTGGACAGTACTCCCGTTGAGGCCCAATCCATTCAAATCGATCTGGGCGGATACGGAGTTACCATTGAGTTGGATCAGGCCAGAAAGGTTCACCTCGGTTCCAATCACACACTAATGATTGAAGTAAATGCAGAAAAGATCACAGCTGAAGAGATCGCTCTGAAATACGACCTCATTCCGTTCAATAATCCAGAATGAAAACCGGCACTTCCCTCCTCCTCTGTTGGGCTTTTCTAAGCATTGCCAGCAATCTCTGGGCGAAGACCCATCGTCTCTATGATGGCCTCACCGCCTTTGTGAACAATCCGGAAGGCAAAGAGTTCACCTTCAATCTCGATGTCCGGGACATCAATCACCGGATGCATGGTCCCAGTGAATTGCTGGTCAAAATCTACGACCCGGAGGGGAAATTGGTGACGCGTGAAATCATTCCGGATGATGGAGTGCTGGCCCATACGACCAACCCTTGGGCTGCGGGCTGGGATCATGAAGCCTGGTATTACGCGACCTCTTATTCCCGAGGCATTCAACCGCAAGTTCGTTGGAGTGCTTTCTCCGATCCGGCGAGATTGGCTGCGATGCAAAAGCGACCTTTTCAGTACGAGGTCAAAGGTGGACGCAAAGGAGTGTATCGAATCCTCCTGGTCGGGGCACCTGATCATTATGTGACGCTGGGCTTATCGGAGGATCTCCCCTACTCCCTGGCGGGAAGTCCAGAATGGATTCATGGCCATCATGACCAGTACCGCAAGAGCTACATCTATGTTCCCAAAACCACCAAGACGATCAACGTGTTGTTCCTGCAACTGGATGAACCTGCCACCCGAAAGTTTGCATTGACCAACGATGCCGGAGAAGTGCTGGCGGAAGGTTCCGGAGCGAACGGATTGGTCCAGGTTGCAGTGGAGGCGGAAGGTGCTCTCGACGACCAGGTCTTAACGTTGGAAGTGAGTGAAGGTCGGGGAGATTTCCTTTTGAATGTGACTCACCAACTTGAAAATGAATTCAAACCTGTCCGGGCCAAAACCCAGGCGGTCACGGCCCTGTTCTCTCCTGACAAAGCTACCGCCAAAGCCACTCAGGCTGGAGCCATTTATCATGACGAACAAGTCTTCTGGCAGATGCATCAGGTGAGACTACATGACTGGTTAAAGAAGTTGAAGCCGGAGGACTATGTCTATCCACCGGAGTTGGAAGATCGCACAGGATTCATCTCAGTGGGCTCCCACAACAGTCCGAAAAAAGGTTCGGCCGACCGCCTTATGCATAGCTGGATGAAACATCGGGATAATCGAGTGCTCAATGCGTCGTACAAGGACATGTTGTTTGGCATGCGTTTGATCGGCCATGGAGATCATGTTGCCATTGGTCCGAAACGCAATCTGGCCTATGAACAAGGTTGCTACACCTTCTTCTGGTATCGTCCAGCCTGGCGAATCTTGCAGGAAACCGATGCTCCGCCAGAGGTCAAAGATGCCATTCGCGACTTCATTATTCAGGCAGGAGATCGCCTTGGGTTTTGCCGAACCATTTCGACAGGAAACGGCAATGCTTTTGGGAGTTTGATGGCAGGATTGCGATATTGTTCTGCGGCCTCGGGAGATGCGATGCAAAAGAAGTTGTTTGAAGACTGCTGGAAACGCTTCACGACTGGCGGCTATGGAGATCGATTTGGGATAGGGCCATCCGGTGGTTTGCAGGAAAGTCTGGGCTATGACTTCCACTATGGAAGCTATGTCATGCGAGGCTGGAATGCCGTCATTGCCGACTTTCAGGATGAACGATTTATCGAGTCCCGCAACCGGATGTGGAATCTATACAGTTACATCTGGTCACCGAGTCCTGCCAACCCATGGAGTGGCCGAACTGCGATCCCGAAGACCGCTGGCGGCACCTACAATCATCTCCACGAAACGTACTCCTGGAAAGGCTACGGAGGTCCGGACTTTGTCACTGCGGTCAATGATCACAACGAATGGTTCGCAGCCCGACGGAAGAATTACTACGTGGTGACCTATCATGGTCGCTTGACTCCGACCTGGCAGGGCGAAGGGTTTCATGGTCAAATCGGTCTTGGTGGCGGAGGGATTACTCAGCTGCAGGTTCCTAGTCATGGACAGGTCATCACTTCCCGACCCAATGGCGATTACGGCTCAGGAATGCATGTTTCGCAGTGGAGAAACTTCCATGTACATTCCCTGGTAGGAACGACGACCGATGGGCAACCACTGGTTGGAGCGAACAGTGAACATTTCAACGCCAAGTTGGAGGGCGACACAGTCACCAGCTCTGGAAATGTCCGCCAATCTTCCGTACATCTGACCCGGAGCTATACCTACGGTCCCCATGCAATTGAATGCGAAGTGCAGATGAATCCGGCTCAGCATGACAATGTTTTCAGCATCTGGGGCGGTCGACCAAAGTTGCGTGGCAAGGTCACGGAAGCCTGGGAGATGATCCCCTTTGCTGATCTTCCCAAACGCAAAGGTAGGCCCAGACCGGAAAAAGGACGAACCCGAGTCGAAGCTCTGGCAGCCAACAAAGGACCTGCTGCCCTGACTGCAGAACCTGTGACTGCCCAAGGCGTACTCGTCGATCGAGGTGGCTACGGAATGTTGATCGAATTCGATAAGGAGCGACCTGTCCAACGTGGCCTGAATGATACGCTGATGATTCAGGTGGCCCACGGATATACACCGGCTGCCGAAGTGGGCATGCGGTATCGAATTCTGCCCTATGCTGGAGATCCTCCCCAACTTGGAGACCTGAAGCCACCGGGACAAAAACCTCTTCCACTGACTCAGCTGCCCGCAGATGTGAAAGTCAGCGATTTGCCCAAGATCCTGACCGAAGCCCAACCCTTTGGTGCAAGGAACAAAGTCCGGGTGATTGGAAATGTTCGATTTGGTATCTCAGAAGATCATCTGGCTGTCGTTGCCAATGTGACGGACCGCCAACTGTCTCGGGGTCCAAGGTTATGGGATGGCAGTTCCGTCGAAGTTTTTGCATCCCTCCCCGACTCTCTCGAAATCGTACAATTGATTCTCAATCCAGCCGCCGAAGATCAACCCGCCGTAGCCAATCAACTGAAGAGCGGAAAACCGACTCCCCTACCAACCATTCAACTTCATTCAACAAAAACCAAGCCCGGCTACCAACTCTCCGCTCTGATTCCCTTAAAAATCTTCGGACTGGATTCCACGACATCCCAAAACCTGAGACTGGAAAGCCAAATCAGCTCCCACAACGGCAAAGTCCGCACATACGGAACCATCTTCAAATCCAAAGCCGCCTACCAGAACAACTC
>CAYSOI010000284.1:0-6013 GCA_964432425.1 uncultured Opitutales bacterium
TGTTGAATCTGATCCAATTGGAGGGAGATTTGCTGAGGATTCATTTTGCCAGCCTTGTTATCTCCTCCCAGCAGGATGCCTACTTTAGGAACCTGTGACGTCTTGGGCTCATGTCTTTGGCGAAACTCATTGACCTTTTCCTCGATCAATTCTGGAGCCATGTAGGAAATATTGATGGGAAGTTGAATGACATTATTCTGCTTGGGAGGATGGTCGTAATCGGGGATGAGCAGAGCGTCAAAATTCCACTGGTAGCCTCTTGGAGCCAGGATGGCTACGGATTTGGCTCCAAGCTTCTTCGCGGTGACTTTGTTGGCGTAGTAAGTTCTGGAGCCAGTGGAGATGACGATGTCAGCGTTTGAGGGTGTTCTTTGTGTACGAAATGGGAATGTCGAATAGACTCCACATGCATCAAAGGCATGACTCAGCAGGCGATGAATGCGGGAAGGGAAGGCAACTTCACAGATTTTATGCGGCAAACCAAGGTGCTGGCAAAGGGCGATGGATTGGTGGAAATGTCCAGGTTTTCCGTCACTAAGGATGAGGGCGGATTGGTTCATTCAGGGAAATCCTCTTCTTTTAAGCCGAAATGCTGAAGCATGGCTTTGTAGGCATCCAGTAGCGGGGTGCATTCATCCGTTTGGAATGATTGAGTCAGGGCCGGGCGGGGGGTGTTGGGGGAACGCAGTCCAAAACATTGTGGAGCTTGGATGGCATGGGCTTCTGCATCCGCAATGGGAGATTGGGTTAACATAAGGAGGGTGTCTGGGAAGTGGTCTTTGAGAGATTGGATGTAGTTCAAGCGGTCAGGTTGATCCAGTGGAGGCAATGTGTAAAGGCTATCTCCCATTGATTCCAGCGGCAATGCTTCCTTCACTTCAGGTGTGCAGATGAGCGTAATCTTCGCATCCCGCCTGCCTTTCTTCAATGTGTTGATTAATGGCAAGGTTTCGCGGGCAAATTCCACCCTGTCATCCAGGCGGACCCAAAGCCGATATCCCACATGGATTTTCGAGAAATCGAGATCCTGTTTTCGGTGAGTTAATGAGAAGCGCAGCGTCGGTGCGTCCTGGATTCGCCAGCGATTGTGCATCCATAGCCAATCCGCACAAATGTCATCATTTTGAGAAAAGTTTTCTTCCAGCCACCGGTTGGCCAAATGCGGGATTTCTTTTGGCGATTCAAAAGGAATGGAATGTAGCTCAATTTGAGCGTTCCAGAAGCTCAGCCTTCGGGGGTGAAAGAGATAGACATTCGGGTGGTAGTGCTGGGCTAAAATTCTTGGGAGTTCAGAGGTGGAGGCAATCCTGCCAAAAAAGGGCATCAATGTTCCGCCGCCCCGGGCGTTTTGGTCAAACAACACTCCGAGTACTCCGTTGGTCTGTAGAACTTCTTTGGCCTGATTCAATCCTCGTTTCCTTGAAATGAGCCGGACGCCAAATTTTTCCCTGGTTTCCTTAAGCCATTGGTTGATCGCCTTGTTCTTCAGCGGGCGGAATATGGCAGCAATATTGACCGACTTCCATCCCATTACGGATGGGATCATAGGCAGGAATTCGTAGAGGGTAAAATGGGGGACAAGAAGCAAAGTGGGCTTCCCGGACTCCAGGACTTCGTTGAATCTCTTACGGTTGTTCGGGTGAATGCGAATTCTCTCCACAAGTTGATTACTGGAAAGATAGGGGAGTGCCAGAACGAGAAGACCCATTTCTGCCAAACGACATGTGTTTTCCCGGATCATGGATTTACGCCATTGTTCGGATCGCTCTGGAAACGCATGGTGCAGGTTCGATTCGAGGACGTAGACCCGTTTGGGCAGAAAAGTATAGATGAAATTGCCGAAGAAGCGGGCAAGGATTTCCACCACAGGCAACGGAGACTTGGCCAATAGCCAGCCCAAAGATTTCAGTATTATGATCACCTGTTCCTCAAGTTCATCAAAGCAAGGCCATGGATCTGGCTGTTATTGCGTTGTTGGCAACACAAAGAAAAAGAAGGCCGATCTCTGTCAATCCTAAGGGGCATCAATCCTCTCATTTCAATGCCGTTGAATTTTGAATTTCTAAAATCCAGGATCTGGGCTATTGCAGATTATTCATGAAATTGGAAAGTCTCATTTGGCGTCGAGTTAACGGCGATGGTTTCAGGCGGAAAATATGGGCATTCAGTGGAATGATGTGCTTGGTGGCCTCCACCGGCTACTCCTCCATCACGGTGGAAGAAGCGTTTCTGGAGAACTACTGCTACGAGTGCCATGACGAGGATTCGAAAAAGGGGAGTTTGAATCTGGTGGAACTCATGAGAAACCCTGCGGCAGACTCCATCCACTACGATCTATGGGTAAAGGTCTTTGATCGAGTGGATTCTCACGAAATGCCTCCAAAGAAGAAAGATGCACCCACTGGAGACGAACGGGCTGCCTTTCTACGTGGATTGAATCGAGGTTTGATCGAGATTTCGAAGAAACATCGAAAATCTGAAGGGCGGTCTCCACTTCGGCGGCTGAATCGAGTTGAGTATGAAAACACACTTCGGGATCTGCTGGGGATTGGAGTCAAAGTGCAACACTTGTTGCCCGAGGATAATATTGTCGATGGATTTGATAATGTAGGGAAGGGCTTGGATACTTCTGCCACACACCTTGTTCGATATCAGGAAGCCGCAGAGTTGGCGTTGGAGGCCACGTATCCACCAAGGATTTTGGATGGAAAAGTAGAGGCTCCGAAAATACGTCTTACCGGACGTGAGTATTTGGAAGGTCGGCAAGCAGTTCATCGCAAGGGCATTGATCCTTATTCAAAGCTGATCGGAGACAGCTTTGTTTATGGGGCACAATTGTATAAACACGGAAGTGTGCAAACTCCACGTGCCAAGGTTGCCGGAAGGTACGTGATTCGAGCCTCATTCAAGGCCATGAATTCCAAAGTTCCGATCCCTGTCGATATCGGGAGAATTTCGACCGACCGATTTGGGCATGAGAAGTTGGAGCACTTGCTGGACATCAGGGACGCACAGCCGGATAAGTCTCAAGTCGTTGAAGTCAGTGCCTATCTTCCTGCAGGGGAATCGATTTACCTTTCTCCTCGAACACTGACCTTGTTTCGAAACTTGAAAAAGGACGATGATGGAAAGCCAATTCTTCCCGATTTTTCGGAGCCGTTTCTGGTGGTGGATTGGATAGAGTTGGAAGGTCCCATTGGAGGCGGTGTGGGTTATCCGGAGTTCTTTGGAAATTGGCCGAGATTTCCGCATCGTTTTCTGGAGGATAAATTTATTGTTTCCAACTTCTTTGAAGAGGCGTCTAAAACCTACAATTCTTCCGCGGCCAGAAAGGTGCTTATTGAGGGATTGGAAAATAAAAAAATGTATGGATTTCACAGGATGAATCCAAATGAGTTTAGGAAACCTCATAATCGCCTTCGCCTCCTTGTTCAGAAGCCAAAAGAAGAAGCAGTTAAGCTGATTTCCTCATTCTTACCCAAGGCCTATCGAGGTCAGCCTTCTCCTGAAATGGTTCAATATTACATAGATAAAGCAACGACGCAGTTGGAGGCAGGTGGGCATCTGGACGAAGTTCTCCTCAAGATTTACAAAGAAATTCTCTGCTCTCCTAGGTTCTTGTTTCGCTACGAAAAACCGGGGAAACTGAATGGATTCGAAGTGGCCTCCCGTTTGTCGTACTTTCTGTGGAGTTCCATGCCGGATGATGAGCTATTACGCTTCGCATCCAATGATCAGTTGCTGGACCGGAAAGTTTTGAAGAGCCAGGTGGAACGAATGCTCAAAGATCCCAAGGCAGATCGATTCGTAGATCGTTTTACCGGGCAATGGTTGGATCTATATAAATTTCACGACATGAAGCCGGACCGGGTCTACTCAGAGTTTGATGAAGCCTTGGCATGGTCTTTACCGGCCGAAACCCGTCAGTTCTTTTCCGAAGTTCTGGAGAAAGATCTACCGGTTACCGATTTTATACATTCAGACTGGGCCATGCTCAATGGTCGGCTTGCCAGGCATTATGGGATTGAGGGCATTCAAGGGATGGATCTGCGAAAGGTGAAGTTGCCCGCCAGTTCGCAGCGTGGAGGCCTTTTGACTCAGGGAAGCATTCTCAAGCTCACCACCAATGCGACCTACACATCTCCCATCAAACGAGGAGTCTGGGTGTTGGATCGCTTAATTGGGCAACCGCCCTCGCCACCCCCGCCGGATGTCGAGGCGATTGAGCCGGATATTCGAGGGGCGGTGACCATTCGGGAGCAAATTCAGAAGCATAAGGCCATCCCTTCCTGTGCCACCTGTCACAACAAGATTGATTATCATGGCTTGACATTGGAAAACTACGACGTGGTTGGAGGCTGGCGTGATCGCTATCGGGTTGCCAAGGGAGGTAAAGGAATTGATCGGGTGGAATTGGCCAACTATCCAAAGAAAATGGTCTATCTGGCCAAACCCGTGGAGCCCTACGGCGAAACTGCCCGAGGGGAGGCCTTTGCCGACATCCATGAATACAAAAATATTCTGCTCAAAGATCCTGATCAAATTGCCCGAAATTTGGCGGAAAAGCTCACCATCTACTCGACAGGAGCGAAGGTGGAGTTTGCGGACCGGGTAGAAATTGAACGGATTGTTGAGAAAACCCGTTCCCAAAAGCATGGGCTACGGTCCATTCTCCATGAAGTTGTCCAGAGTGATCTATTCCTTTATAAATAAGTTCCCTTCCTTTCAATGCGATGAACATTTTGACCAAACAAACACTCTCTCGGAGAACTACCCTACGTGCTGGTGCTGCGACCCTGGCATTGCCCATGTTGGATGCCATGCAGTCTCGGAGTTCGGCCGCTTCCGGGAACAAGCCTCCCAAGCGAATTGTACTGGTTCATCGACCATTGGGGACCTATCACCCGCATTTGGTGCCGGAAACGGAAGGCTTGAAATACAAAGCCACTCGATATCTTGACACGCTGGAAGAGCATCGCGGGAAGTTTACCTTGCTTTCCGGAGTGGCTCACTTGGGCTATCCCAATGGACACTGGACCGACGCTGCGATCTTTACCGGAACCTATCCTGAAGGCATTGCCCGGTCAGACAATATTCACAATACGATCTCCATTGACCAATTGATTGCCGAGAAAATTGGGCACCATACACGAGTTTCCAGTATGACTTTGAACACCGCCAACTGTGCTTCGCTATCCTGGAATCGCAAGGGAGTTCCAGTTCCGTTCATGCGTTCAAGAACACAGCTCTTCAAGCGTCTTTTTGTGGATGGGTCTCCAGAGCAGATTTCCCGAGAAATGGATCGCCTCAAACACGGACACAGCATTCTGGACGATATGCGTGGTCAATTGAAGTTGCTGAGACTGGATGTGGGGGCAGGGGACCGATCCCGACTGGATTTGTTGACCACTTCCATTCGTGAGGCGGAGAGGATGCTGCAGCAGGACGAAGCCTGGGTTGCCAAGCCCAAGCCCGAGGTTGATGCCCAAGAAAAGGACTTTGCCCGGCACAACAACTGGGTGGAATCGCAGGAAAAATGGTATCGATTGATTCAACTGGCTCTACAAACTGATTCGACTCGTGTGATCACCTACGGTCTCGGTGAGCAGAACAACAATGGTGTCCCCGGATTGGAAATTGGACATCACGACGCATCCCACCACGGAAAGAACCCGGAAAAGATCGAGCAATTTGCCAGATATGAAGAAAAGGAGTACGAAAAATTCTCCAAGTTCCTGAGCCAGTTGGCAGAAACCGATGAAGGGAACGGATCATTGCTCGAAAATACCCAGGTCCTCCTGACCAGTAACCTTGGAGATGCATCGGCCCACGCCTCCTCCAATCTGCCAACTTTCCTGGCCGGAGGAGGTTTTCAGCACAAAGGGCATCTGGCTTTTGATGGGGAAAAGAACTACCCGCTTTCCAATCTGTTCCTGCGGATGATTCAGCGTTTTGACATCAATATTGATCGATTCGGGACTTCCACATCCGTACTCAGTGAACTCGGTTGATA
>CAYSOI010000285.1:0-5997 GCA_964432425.1 uncultured Opitutales bacterium
AACGAAGACGTCACACCGGATGACCTCCTGTCGGACTTCCGGGGCAAAGGCATCTTTCCCATTTTAATCTTCACCGTACTGGTGCACGGAGTCGTCCTACTTGGATCCAGTGTACCCTGGATGATGGAGACCTTGTTTACTTCGGTAGACGAAGATGCCTCCGAAGAAGAGCGCATGAAAGAAGCCGTCCGGGAGGCCTCCGGCTCCTTGAGGGAGATTGCCGATAAATACGGACTCCACCCGGAGGAATTGAGTAGCCAGTTCACCAAGAAGGAGAAGCCCAAGCCCGCAGCCACCCAGACACCCACTGACAAGGAAGCCCCAGCGACCGGGACTCCTTCAGCCCCCACGACTCCGACTGATCCGGAAGAACCCAAGTCCTCCATTGAACAGGAATTGGAAGCCAAGGCCACTGGCCCGGCCTTGCCCTCTATTCCTCAGGAAGAAGAGGAGGATTTGTTTAAATGAGGCTGCCTTCCAAGAACGCTGGTCTACTTGGCCGTTTAGGTTTCCGTATGCAGCAGACTTTCAGCCTGCCATGGGCTAACGCCTTATCCCAAGGGCGCTGCCCTGGGCTAGTATGCCAAAGCCCCTTGGGCTTAAAACGATCCGCGGCCAACTTGGGCATGTTGTTGGAGTTCACGCTTCAGCGTGTGTCCGCGGCCCAAAGCACGCTAATGCGTGAACTCCAACAGTGGATTTCCCGTTATTTCAAACACCCCTTCCTCCACTTGAGGGTAAGGGGTAAAGAGGGATTTTTTGCCGAATTTTCACCCAATCACCAAGCTTGGCCGATGAGCCCAACGGGCTTACGCATACTAACCCAGGGCAACGCCCTGGGTACTGCCTCCGTCACGGTCGCAGGCTGAAGGCCTGCCGCATAAAGTTTCCCCGCCACCACCGCATGAACGCCATCAATAAAGATCTCCTTCACCTGGACCGGGCTTCGCGGATCCCGACGGATCCTTCTGCGTCCAAGGCATTGGTGTGTAGTGTTGCGGCGATCCTTTTGTCGACTTTGGGCTTGGCGGCCTGGCATTGGGGGCCACCAGCCTTTGAAGCCTGGATGGGTGCAAACCCAAGTGCCCGTTCCCTTCTCAGCAATAACAATACCCGGGAACTGCTGGGAATCAGCTTCCAGGTTTTCGGGGTGGTCGGGTTAGTTTGTGCGGTCACGGGGCTGGCCTCTCTACTTCGTATTTCTTTGACGTACCTGCTCTTGCGAGTCGGGTTGAGCACGGTCTATCTTGCGGCAGTGTTCTATATCGGATTGGTCTGGCACGGACTCTTCTCGATCCTGGATGCCGAAATCCAGCTGAACGGGGCCGACCAGGACCGGGCGACCATACTTGTCATGTGGTGGAAGTTCTCCTGGCCCGCTTTGGCAGTTGGGGTGTACACCGCCTGGTTGCATACGATGTTGCGCAGCCGTTCCGTCTTTTCCGCCTTCACCAAAAAGGCCGGGGAACCGATGTCCGGGGATGAAGTACTGGAAGGCGTTCGCACGCATGGTCCCGACCCCCAATATCGCAAAAGTGTCTATGCCAGCACGCTGACCCACATCACGATCCTCATCCTCATCCCCTGGATACTCCAACTCGGGGGCTGTATCACCCCGTACAAAGTGCCCAAGGGCAGCGGGAACCCAGTCGTGGCCATGGTCAAGATGGTCAAGCCGAAGAAGAAAAAGAAGAAGACCCTCACCCTGCGGCCCGATTCCGCCATCCTCTTTGAAATTCCCGACCTCGATGACACTGAGGCCGACCAGGAAATGAAGGAAATGACGGAGTTGACTTACGAGGCGAACCCCAACGCCGCCGTTGGCCAACTCGGCAAAGGTGGCGGCGACAAAGGTGGATGGCCGGAAGGCATGGACGACTACAAGATCCGCTTCATCCGCCTCGACCATGGCGGGCAAGGCTGGGACGACGGAATGCACCAAACCGGAGCGGACATCAATTTCCTGCGCCATTTTGCAGGGGTCACCGGCTTCAAGAAAATCGCCCGCACGGGGGAAAGCCATGGCATCGCAATGTTGGCCAAGTATCCCAAGGATGGTTTCCCGCCTTTTGTCTACATGACTGGCAACCACAACATGGGACGGGTCGGAACCCGCGAAATCAAAGCCTTGCGGGAATACTGCCTCGGGGGCGGCATGTTGATTGGGGATGCCGGGAGCCGCCATTTCCACAACTCCTTTACCCACTTCATGCGTCAGGTCTTCCCGGACAAGCCCATGCTGGCCATTGCCGATGACGACATCATTTACCAACTCCCCTACACTTTCCCCGAAGGTGCCCCGGCTTTCTGGCACCATGGTGGCCGACGAGCCATGGGGATCAAACACGAAGGCCGCTGGATCGTCTTCTACCACCCCGGCGACATGAACGATGCCTGGAAGCTCCAAGGCTACACCGACGTCTCCCCGGAAATGCGAGATGCGGCCATGAACTTGGGAATCAACTTGGTGCGCTATTCCTTCGATAATTGGAATGACGCCGTGGCTAAGGCGAGGAAGTAAGGATGGAGCAATTGAAGGACAGCAAAACGGAGCGTGGGTTTTCAACCCGCGGCAGGAGGATGGAGCCTTTCTTTAAACGCAGGTTACAAACCCGCACTCCGTTGATCCTCCTACTCTCAGCGTTGACCTGCTCCGCCCTTGGCAAGGACCAGGATGCGAAGTTCCAAGAAATCTCCTTCGAAACCAACGACAAGGAGGTGGCAGGCAAGCATAACCAAGGCGGGAAGGACAAACCTTGGCCGGAAGGATTACAAGCCTCCTACAAGATCCGGTTCATCCGGCTCGACCACGGGGGGCAGGCTTGGGATGACGGAATGCGCCAGACACGGGCAGACGTCAACTTCCTGCGCCATTTCGCCAAGGTGACCGGTTTCAATACCGCCCAGAAGAGCGAAAGCCATCGCATCGGGCTGTTGGACAAATACCCGAGGGATGGCTTCCCGCCATTTGTCTTCCTGACCGGAAACCATCAAATCGGGCAGGTTAGCCCAAAGGACATCAAGATCTTGCGAGAGTATTGCCTTGGGGGTGGCTTGCTGATCGCCGATGCAGGTAGCCAACAGTTTCACAAGGCCTTCCTCCATCTGATGCGCCAAGTCTTCCCCGACAAATCGATGCTGGACATTGCGGATGACGACTCCCTCTACCAAATCCCCAACAAATTCCCCGACGGTGCCCCGGCATTCTGGCATCATGGAGGGAAAAGACCCCTGGGGATCAAGCATGAGGGCCGCTGGGTCGTCTTCTACCACCCTGGTGACATGAACGACGCATGGAAAAGCGATGGTTACACCGACGTCACCCCGGAGATGAAGGAGGCCGCCCTGAACTTGGGGGTCAATTTAGTCTATTATTCATTTGTAAGTTGGGACCAAGCCGTGCTGAAAGCCAGGAAATGACGAATGACGAAATACCCAAGGTTGGAAAATACCCAAATACCCAAGAAACGAAATACCCAAGGAAGCCTTAATGATGAAATTTCTAAATCCGAAATCCCGTAGCGGAATTTGCCAAGAATCCCGACCAACCCTCCACTCTCGACTCCCCACTCTCGACTTCCCCCTTGGGTACTTGGGTATTTCGTCACTCCAAACGCATTTCGTCATTTTTAACTAATCATGGAGTTCATTTGGAAAATGGAATACTTCAGCGTCACGGGCTACGCCAGCCTGGTGGCGTGGGGGTCTGTCCTGGCGCTCTGGCTACTACACTTCGTCTTCCGCCCGAAACCGATCGTGAGCCAATTCGCCTTCGTCCTGGCCATCGCGGCCTTTGCATTGGCCAAGATCAATTCCCTGACCTACGTCAACAAGATCCAGCCAGATCTCACCGAGCAGAAGGCCGAGCTGGAAGCCAAAATCGCAGCAGAACAACAAGCCGTGCTGGACGAACGCGGAACACAGGTCGCCCAAATCCGTTTCGCAGAAGACGGCCAGGATGAGTTTCTGGATCGTGCTGGGTTGGATGAGGAAGACCTGGAAACCATCGACAACATCCGCAAGGACCTGACCCCGGATTGGAAGAAGGAGAAAAAGAGCCGCTCCGCACCAAGTGAAGATTACGAAGGCGAAGGGATGGACACCACGGCCATTGAGGAGTCCGCCGAACCTGACCCGGTCATGATGAAAGACGATGACCTGATGCGGGCCAACCAGTACGACGCCTGGAACCTCAAGGTCACCAAGTGGCTGATCCTGCTGGCACTGCTGGTCATCCTCCATGACTACCTCCGCCGCCACAACATCTACAAAGAGGCCTATTTCCCCAAAAAGATCCCCAGCTCCATCGCCAACCTCCTGACCCCACACCCTCCGGTCGTCCACCGCAGCGAAAAGCCACGCCGGGAAATTCCGGAAGAGTTGGCCTGGCTTGCGAAACGCGGTGACCCCTTCGTTTATTTCACCGCTAACCCCGAAGACGCCCAGCAAGCCGGGGAAGCCCTGGAACCTTTCACCGGTAAAAAGAAAAATCCCCTCCAATTGATAAAAACGGGAGAATCCGGTTTCACCGACACATTTGCTTTTGAGAACTGGTGGTTCGGCCGGGCCTCGGTCATCGTGGACTCGGACGACCGCCCGGAATCCATGATCGAGAGCTTTGTCGACCTCCTCGAAGGCCGCAAAACCACTCGTGCGAAGGTTCGGCAGACTGCCCATTTGGTCTGGGATATCGACTCCCCTATCCCGGAAGAAACTCAAAACCGCCTCGAACAACTCGCCGCCAGAACCGGAATCTCACTTTTGCTGTGCAAAGAGTGAGTAGTGACGAATGACGAATGACGAAATACCCAAGGAACTAGGAAAATGATCTGTCCGATCCGACAGATCAGGCCCATCTGACCGATAAATTTACAAAATGAAAAACCACGACTCTCCACTCTCCACTCCCTACTCTCTACTTTTCCTACTTTCGTCATTCGTCATTCCCGCGTCAGCGGAAGACCGTGAAGTCACTGCCGAACAACAAGCCGCGATTGCCGCAGCAGCGGATATCCCGGTGGCGCAGCTCAAGAGACCTAAAAACCTTCCTGACCTGACCAAAGGAGACCTCATCCCGCCACAAAAGAAAGGACCACTGCCATGGAGCCTTGGACCGACCGGGATTGTCGGAATCATGGTCGGAGGATTCGGGGGTGACCAAATTCAGGTCCAAACGACCCGCAAAGGTTCGCCATCCGAAGGCAAGTTCCTCTTCGGCGATGTACTTACTGGCATGAATGGCCGCCCCTTTGTCGCGGGGGAACACCTGGGCTATCGCATCGGCAAGGCCATCATTGAAGCCGAAAAGGAAGAAAATGGAGGCCGCCTCACCTTCCAGGTCTGGCGGGACAAAAACTTTGTCAAACGCAACAGCAGTAAGGATCTCCAAGCCGTCGACGTCGAAGAAATCTTCGCCAAGACCAAGAACGACGACTCACTCTTCGAATGGAAATCCAAGGAGGATAAAGAAAAGGAAATCCGGAACCAGGGCTTTGACGACTTCCCCATTGACCCGATGACCTTGGAAGTCGCGATCCAGATCCGGGTCATGCCCCCCTACAGTGACACCTCCCCCTACAATTGCCCCAAGACGGATCTCATCCTCGAAGAAGCCTGGAAGGTGCTGGAAGCCAAGTTTGTCAAAGACCCCAAGAACCCACGAAGCGGACGGGGCGGTACCATTGAGGCGATGGCCTTAATCGCATCGGGCAAGCCGGAACACAGGGAGATCGTTCGCAAATGGGTTCGTAGTCCACACTGCCCATGGAAACCACCGACAGAAAAGATCGGAGCACGATTTGAACCCGGCTACCGTGGATACAATGGCTACCAGAGCTGGCACCATGGCTTTAACGGCCTCTACTGTGCTCTCTATTATGAAGCCACCGGGGATGACTATGTCCTGCCTGCCTTGAAGAAGTATGCCATCGAAACCGCTATGGGCCAGAGTGGTGGAGGCAGTTGGGGGCACACCTTTGCCTTCCCATCTTTCAACGG
>CAYSOI010000286.1:0-5977 GCA_964432425.1 uncultured Opitutales bacterium
AATTGGTTGCGGGAAAGGAAGGAAAGTGAAATACGGCGAAGGAATGGTCCTGAGTGATTGGATAGGTGATTAGGAAATTTCAGGAGTTTGGGGCGATCGCCTTAGGTAGATTTAATCTAGGGTTGCAGAGTATAGGTAGCTCCCCTTTTCAGAGGCTGGCCAATCTGTGGCCAGCCTCTGAGGGGAATTTCGAATTATTACTGTCCAAGGAGGGAGAGGACGAGTGAGGAGATGGTGTTCGCTTGAGCAACCATCGCGATACTTGCCTGGGCAAGGACTTGGTTTCTGGAGAGTCTGGTGGACTCCAGAGCCATGTCTGCATCGATGATTCGGCCATCTGCGGCTTCGAGGTTGATCTGATTCTGAATCAGAAGATCATCACTGTATCCGAGTCGGGACATTTCACCGCCGTTGACAGCGCGGGAATTGGCGAGGACCTGGATGTAGTCGACGAAGTTATAGACTTCGAAGTCCTGGAGATCTTTGGTCATATCAAGAATGCCAGTTCCTTGTCCGCTGTAGGTGCTGAGTTCGAGCCAGTATGCATTGTTGGCGTCATTCTCAGGAGTGATGTATTCACCGTATCCGTTTACAGAGGTACCGGCAACACTTTCTGCGACTGCGATGTAGAGCTTGTCGTTGTAGTATACTACGTCATTGCGAGCGTAGACACTGTCTTCACTGAAGGCTTCGTAGTCACGGATCGCGGGGAGTTGTTCGCCAAGTTTGACAAACTCACCTTCGTACTGGTTGATGTGAGATGTGGCTTGGGTGGAACTGGTGTAGTCTCCACCTTGACCAACCGCAACATAGTAACTGCGGTCAGCTTCATTGTAGACCACTTCTCCTGGCTCATAGGTGTCGCCAGCTCCGGAGATGCCTCCGAGGATTCCAACAATCTGTTGTTCTCCAGGGATGAAGCTGCCATCGCCTTCGTTGACAACTTGTACGACAGATCCTTTGACAATGGTACCAGACTCATTGGTTTCCACTACGCCGTGAGCACCGTTGTTGAGATTAACAGTAACGGCTTGGTTCGGTTGATAACCGGTTACATTCTCATCCACGATGACAGTGCTTGGGATGCCTTGCTGGTCAGCAATAACACGCAGTTCTGGATTAGGATTAGAGATCGTTTGGATCGCCTTGAAGACTTTGGAAACTGGATCTCCATTGTAGAGAAGACGGAAGCTTTGGTGCTGTGCTTCGAAATCACGGCCATTGGGTGACCAGTTTTCTGCATTGGCTTCATTGACCGTTTGCATTCTAACAAATGGGTCAAATGTGGTCAGTGGGTTCGCGGCTTCTGCTGTATTGGTGGTCAATGTCGCAGTGAAGGCTTCTCCTGGTACATTTCCTTCAACGAGGATGGAACCGTCTCCATTGGATTTCACTGTAATGACTTCACTAAGCGTCGCATCTGCTGTGATTGCAGTGACGAGATCCTTCATTGTACGGGTGGACCCATCAGTGTGGACGTCAACGGTGACATTACCAACTCCGGCAAGATCAAAGGTCACTTGAGTCGCATCACTGGCGAGAAGGTCTTGCCCATTCTGAAGTTCAGTTGTGGTAGCAGCTGCGCCGTTATAGTCTACACTGAGAGTAAAATCACCTTCCGCACCTTGAATACTGGATGTCAGGGTGATGGCAGTTCCGTCGGTTTCAGCAGCAACGGAAAGACCTTTGGAATTGATCTCTTCGGAGATCGCTTTGGCCACATTGGCTTCGTCAAGGTCTTCAGCTGCAGTAACAGTGATGTAGTGGTTTTGACCATTAATATTAAGAGTAACCACGAACTCATCACCGCTCACACCAGCACCGCCGGTGATGGTGTTTACGTCAAACTGATGGATTTCCTTACTGTCGCCAAGACGCAGGAGGTCCTGTTGTGTGGTGGCTTCACCAATATGATCCAAGGCAACGGCCATACGGATTTGCCCGTCTTCGAAACGTCCGCGGATGATGTCTCCAGCTTTGTAGGAACCTGTGGACTCATAGTTCTTGATCACCATGGGCTCAGCAGTACCGCCAAAAGCACCTCCATAGGTTGAATCGGTCAAACGCTCACGATAGGTTTCGCTGATATCAATATTGTCGAAGAAACCTGTGCGGGTAATGTCGACGATACCAGTTCTACCATCTTCTGTGGTGATGATTTTAGTTGGGTTGTTGTCGTAGGGATCACGAGAGTAAAGATTTACTCCATTGAATTTCTCTTTTTCAATCAGAGCCAGTTGCTCCTGAAGCTCTTTGAACTCGTAGTTGTAGTTGATACGGTCTGTATCGCTCTTGGAGATGTCCGTCCAAAAGGTTTTGAGTTCAGCCATCCGGTCAAGAATCCGGGCAGCGACTTGGTACGCACCGTCTTGAACCTGAAGGAAAGAAATCCCGTTATGAAGATTGTTACGCGTCGCTTCGGTACGCTTCAGAACGGATTGCAATTTATAATGGACTGCGAGTCCTCCGGCATCATCTCCAGGAGATGTGATTCGTTTACCGCTGGAAAGGCGATTAACGCTTTGTTGCAAGTTCTTCATGGCCTTGCCTGCATTGAACGAGGCAATGGTGGCCACGGAATTAGTGTTTACTACGATTGGCATTGTTAGTCTTCCTTGACTTATGTCAGCAGCTTCCTTGCTGCTCTTTTCCGTCTTTTTCGGGTTTCGGCTCCCGGTTGAAACCTCCTTGCTTCAACACCCCAAATAATCGGCACCCTGTTCAGCACCTTTAGAATTTTTTTTAAAAATCTTTGAATCCAGCCAGAATTCAGGGACAAATGGTTCGACAAACTCAGTCTTTCCCAATTATTGAACCTTCCCTAGTGAAATTAGCGATACAAGTACCGATAAAGGGAAAATCCAGCCAACGTGTTCCCAATAAGAATTTCAGAGATTTGAATGGAAAACCGCTGAGCCACTGGCTTCTGGATGAACTGGTCAAACTCCCGGAAGACATGGACATCTTTATCGACAGTGAAGATCAAGAAACATTCACAAAGCTTTCACAACCGAAGTATTCACGATTACAACACCACAAACGGGAAGGTTGGTTTGCAGAAGACCAAGCCAATGGGAACCACCTAATCCACCAGTTTGCGTTAAGCCATCCTGATTATGACGCCTATGCCCAAGTCTTCGTAACTGCAGTAACCTTGAAATGCGATGTCATGCTAAAGGCGTTGAACACCTTTGCTGAAAATACTTCATCTCATGATTCCCTCTTTCTGGTTACTGAAGAAACCGGTTGGATCTGGTTTGAAAATCAAGCCATGAATTACGCCCCCAACCGTCCCAATGGACTTCCACGCTCACAAGATGCCACATATTATAAAGAAACTACAGGGTTATATGCGGTCACACGAAATGCAGTGCTACTTACCGGTTGTCGCATTGGTGAAAAGCCACTCCCCTACATAGTCAGCCCTGAAAATGCATTGGACATCGATACCATGAGTGACTTACGTGAAGCAGAGCGCCTATTGATATAATTTGGCGTCAGTGAGGAAAACCCATTTACAAGCATTTTTCCATGGCAACAACAGATTGGCTACACGCTCAAAATCATCCTGGAGCCACAACATGCTTCCTGCTCGGATCCGTGCAAAGCCACGATTCATTGAACGAATTAGCAAAGTATAAGGAAGTCTGCTGGTTTATTGAGCAAAAAAACCTGCTCCCTCAATACAGGATTTTCCCATTCCTTCACCCCATAACTCTGGAGTCACTGGACAAAGAGAAACTACACCAGGAAATACAATCCTTTTTACCTAAAAACCCACTTGCGATCCCTGATATCTTTTGTGCCCAGTCTATCCTGAAAGAGAACTCAAATGCTTACGATTTCATAATAAGGCAAATCCAGATTCAAACCGAAGAAACCCTGCGTGCCCGCCAAACTCGTCAAGAAGAAGGGTTCATGGCCCAAAAAAATATCTTAGAAAACCTTCCACACTACATCCAAAACCGCTTAAGTGCTTGTTCTGCCAAGGGCTTAAAAGACACTCCAGTTGCCATCATTGGAGCTGGGCCATCTCTGGATGCAAACATTCACCTTCTAGAGAAATACCATGCTCACTTTTTGATTTTTTGTGTCGATTCTGCTCTTTCCACCTTGGAGAAAACCCAAATCCAGCCAGATGCAATCATTAGCGTCGATGCTGAAAAACCAGCCCAAGCCTGTTTGACGCCCGATCAAAAAACCAAAGCCCTCTTTCTATCTTTGAAGAGTCCTCATGACTGGGTAGAAAGAGTGACTGCCCCCATCCACTTTCTCTCCGGTAATATTCTGACCGAAGACTGGCTGGCCGAACAAGGAATTGAAAAAACAGCCGCTACCGTCCTTGGAAATTGTGGCATTACAGCTGTAAATCTGGCGATACACTTCGGATGTGCCCCAATTCTTCTCTTTGGCATGGATCACGCAACAGATGAATCCGGATTAGGACATGCTGAAAATGTGAACCAAAACATTTCCAGAGGAAAAACACATAACCCTGCCAAATGCACAACCACGGTTCCGGGCAATTACTCACAGAAGGTTAAAACATTTCTGCTCAATGAATGGGAGAAACTTGACAATCTCATTTCTAACGCATCGCCAACACAAGAGATTTGGAACATTACCGATAGAGGTGCAAAATTTGAAGCAGCCACATTAATCCACCCCCAAGAATTTGAATGCCAATTCCCCCCCCTGAAACCTCGACCAATTATTGACTATAGACAGAAACCAGTACATCCAGACCCATGGAATCATATCCAAAACATAACCCAAAACCTGCTCCTCCAAGAACAGGACTTATTCCATCGCATATTAAACACCTCAAACTCCAATACGGAAAATCTACGACCAGAACTGATTCGCCTCTTCCAGCAACCTGAACTTTCCAAACTTTTGGGCAACCTTAGCTTTAAAATCATTCCCAATCTTCTCATCTGGCCCAACTTAACCCACCTGGAAAAAGAAAATCTTCTCAAAGAAACCAAAAGCACTATCCAGACCCTGGAGAAGACCTTTTCCACTCCCTGCAAACTTTAAATATACCAATATGAACCCAAGTATACCTACTCTAAATATAGATAACCTCCGCAACTCGAGAAATGAATTGGTGAAGGAAGTCATCTCCCTCGCAGAATCTGAAGCAATACAGCACATTGCAGAGCATTCCTTAATACCAGAGTTATTCTCGGAACAGTTAGCCTCTCTTGAGATGACGGAAGATGAGACAGGAATTGCTAAAGGCTTAATAGAAAATCACTTTACGGAGCAATCCCCTCAAATTATAACAAGAGACTTCCTGCTGCTTTTATCTTACCTACCTGCTCATATTATCCCCATAAATGTCTTTTTAGAATACATCCCGGACAATCTGATTCTACATGTATTGGAAAAGCTCCTTGAGCAGGTCCCTGCGTTTGATACCCAGGAAGATATGGAGCAAAAAGCCTATTTATTGAAACTCTCCTACAATTATATTGCTAGAAGAATTAAGATCGATCCATATTCTGAAATCACCGACAAGTGTGCAGACTTATTACTAAAATCTGGCAGTAGTTACCCTTGCTTAAATATAGCAGGGGATCCTCTCCAGGAATTGAGTGCCGACACAGCCACTATTTTTAATTTTATACTTAACAAATATCAACTAACTGGCTCTCATACCTCAACAGGCGAAAATTCAAAAATTGGCATTTTCACCAGCCATGTAGGCAATGACGACAGTACTTTGTATGCCCTACAACTGCTTGAGTACTTTAAAGAGAAAGGCATCGAAACCCTTTTCATTTGTGACTCAGGCGCCTCTATGCCAATCCAGAAAAAAATTGAATCTCTGGCAACAGAAACGATTGCTTTAGCAAAAGGGATCAAAGATGCCATTCTCCAAATTCAGCAATTGAATTTAGATTTGCTCATTTTCACCGACCCCCTTTACGACCCCAAACACCCTACATTCCTCCTGGCATTACAAAAGCTA
>CAYSOI010000287.1:0-5967 GCA_964432425.1 uncultured Opitutales bacterium
AAATGTCGACCTACCGTACTCAGGTGCAGACCCGGATGGAAACCTTCCAGAGTGGAGGCGGAAGACCACGGGGACCTGGTGGGCGGTAATTCACACAGTTGATAATTATTGACCGGAGCTGTACATCTGTACAGTATTGTTGGATGCGGCTTGTTTTAGACACTTCCATAATCATGGCTGTTTTGTTCAACGAACCTCCACGAGAGACGATTCTTTCAATCTCGAAAGGTGCTGAATTACTATCTGCAGCATCCTTGCCCTTGGAGGTCGGTAATGCTGTGAGTCTTGGCTTTAAGCGTGGAAAGTTGGATCTACCTGCTGGTGAGGAAGTAATGAAATCATTTGGTAAAATGAGAATTCGATTGATGGAAATCGATTACCTGAGAGCCGTTCAAATCAGCTATGAATACAACCATTATGCCTATGATGCATACATGTTGCAGGTGGCAGAAAAAGAAAGAGCTCAGCTCTGTACTTTAGATCGAAAGTTGAGGAGTGCCGCAGAACAAATGAATATCAAGTGTTTGGAGATATAAGCTATGAGTGTTTACACCTATACAAGTGCGAGGCAGAATTTGGCCCAGGTATTAGATGAATCCCTTACTTCGGCGGATGTATTTATCAAACGTAAGAATGGGCAGGTTTTTAAGATACAACCGATTGATGATGAGAAATCAGGACTGGATGTACCTGGTGTGGATACTCAAATTTCTACTGAAGAAATGATTGAGTATATCCGAGCAGGAAGAGAACGGGATGTCTGATACCATTTTACAAAATGTTTGAGCATATGCATTTTGTTGGAGTTCACGATTTATCGTGCTTTCGTGCCGCCTCGAACGGAACAACACCAGGTGGAGCTGGAATCCTATGCCTCCCGTCAGTTGAGTAACTTGGTCCAAAGTGTTCGTCTTTCGGATGAACAAAAGGATCAGGCTTACCAAGCCTTTTACCAGGAAGCTCACAATTCCATTCCAGAAGGAGAGGAGTTTAGTGCCGGTCGCCGAATGTTTGGTCCGGAAGCGGTCGATAACATGGAAACGCAGTTGATCGCCCTTGAAGGCATTTTGAATGAGGAGCAAATGTCGACCTACCGTACTCAGGTGCAGACCCGGATGGAAACCTTCCAGAGTGGCGGCGGAAGACCACGGGGACCTGGTGGGCGGTGAGCTTGTTACTTATCGAGCAAAACGAAAATGTTGGCAGAGGAATGTTTGCTGCCCCTTGGTCAATCTGCTGCCTTTCAATAGAATCCCTGTGATGCCTTCTAATACCAATTCTAAAAGGATGGAGCAGATCCATGGATTTTCATTCTGACGAACTTTTTATTGCTTGCTTTGACACCTGATACGTTATGGGTTACGTTCTGGGTTGAAAAGTGATCCTAAAATTTAAACACTAGGGGTTAAGGAAGTTTTTTGAAACTGGTAATGCGTCAGGGGTCGATTCTCAACATGCTACCAAAATCAGGCAAATACTTGCCTTGCTGGAAACCGCGGAAACGATAGAAGATATGAACTTACCAAGTTTGAATTTGCATGAATTGAAGGGACAAAGAAAAGGTACTTTTGCCGTGAAAGTCAGTGCCAATTGGAGGGTGACTTTTAGATTACAGGATGGGGGAATTGTTGATACAAACTACGAAGATTATCATTAAGGAAAATGGCCATGAGAATGCACAATCCACCACATCCAGGAGAAATTATTCGGGAATGTTGTATCGCCCCATTGAGACTGACTGTAACAGATGCAGCCAAGGCCTTGGGGGTGACTCGAAAAACTTTATCTGCGTTAGTTAACCAACGTGCAGGAATTAGTCCGGAGATGGCTCTACGATTATCGAAAGTGTTTGGGAGGTCTCCAGAAGGATGGCTGAAACTTCAACTTCAATACGATTTGTGGCAGACTGAGCAAAGTGTAGACCTGAATGATTTGAAGAGAGTCAAAGCGGCTTGAGTTGTTTAGAATTCCTCACCGTTCTTCTACAAAAATTTGTTGATTTGATCTGTTCACAGGATCGAAAGATGCCGAGTGTCACGAAGCTGAGTTGGGAGGGTGGACTTTCCAGTCCGCCTTTTGAAGTCAGATGGGTGTTTGTAGAACAAGGCAGCAGGCTACCTTGTGGAAAGCGGCAGCAGGCTGCCGCAGTCCAAGGATGTTCCATCGTTGGGTGGGTTACTCGTCGTAACGATACCCAACACCGTGGACGGTCTTGATGATACGGGGTTGGGCGGGGTCGGTTTCTACTCGTTTTCGGAGTTGGGAAATGTGTTGGTCGAGGGTTCGGCTGGCGGGGTAGTAGTCGGTGCCCCAGCATTGGTCGAAGAAGGTGTCTCGGTCGAGGGCTCGGCCTCGGTTATTGTAGAGGAGTTCGAGGATGGAGATGTCGCGGAGGGAGAGTTCGATGATGAGGTCGTTGCGGTAGGCCCGGAGTTCGGAGGGGACGACTTTGAGGTTGTCGAGGAGGAAGCTGTAGTCTTTGGGTTTTTCGGATTGAGGTTTGGAGGAGAGGGTGCGGCGGGTGATGGCTCGGATGCGGGCCACGACTTCTTTGACGCCGAAGGGTTTGACGATGAAGTCGTCGGCACCGATTTCGAGTCCGATGACTTTGTCAATTTCTTCGGATTTGGCACTGATGAAGAGGATGGGTATCTGGGCATTGCTTTTACGGATTTCGCGGCAGACATCGTAGCCGTTGGCCTGGGGCATCATGATGTCGAGGCAGACGAATTCCGGGCTTTGCGATTGGTAGAGTTCGAGGGCGGTTTTGCCATCTCCGGCCGCCATCACTTCGTAGCCTTCGGTTTCCAGGATTTCTTTGAGTCCATCCCGCGTCAACGGGTCATCTTCTGCTATCAAAACTTTCATTCTGTATTTCCTCTTTACTTTAATTCTATTCGAAAGGTGGTGCCTTCTTTGGAGTCCTCAATGGTGAGGTCTCCTCCGTGTAAGCGGGCTAGGTTTCTGGCGATGGATAGGCCGATTCCGGTGCCGGTCACTCCGTCGGATAGGGCGTGGCTGACCCGATGGAAGGGGAGGAAGACGGCTTCTTTTTGTGCATCCGGGATGCCGGGCCCTTTGTCGGAGACGCGGATTTCCAAGGTGTCTTTGATTCGGTTTGTGGCAATTTTCAGGTATTTGCCCTGGGCTCCGTACTTTTCCACATTGTTGATGAGGTTGCCGAGGATTTGCTCCAGAATGTCGGCATCGAGCAACATGGGGTACTTGGCATTGAGGTCTGTTTCGATCTCAAATTTTCGGGTTTCGAGTGCGGGGCGGAAATGGTCGAGGACGGCGTTGACGACGGCATCCGGGGAGCGTTCAGCTTTGTGGATCTGGAGTTCTTCCCGTTGGCTTTTGGCAAAGGTGAGGACGTTGCCAATCAGACGGGAGAGTCTTCTGGATTCATCGGTGATGACTTGCAGGTATTTCTTTGCACTTGGAGTGGAGTCTTCCTCGATTTGGCTTTCCAGCAATTCGGCATACATGCGGATGTTGGTCAGCGGGGTTTTTAATTCGTGGGAGACTTGGTTGACAAAGCTGACTCGTTGGGTGGCGGTCCGCAGTTCTCGGGTGTTTTCACGGTAAAAGTAGTATGCTAGAGCTACCAGTCCCAGTCCCAGTGCGATCAGGCTGGCGATCATGTGGAGTGGTAAGGTGCCAGGGCCTTTGAGATTCAGGTTTGTGAAGTACTGCAGGTTCCACATTTGCAGGGGGGCACTGAGGGCGATTTCGGTTTTGGGTTTTTCCGAATCCTTGGGTTCGTGGTTTCCCCATTGGTAAAGCGTGCCACCTGTGGCATCGAGCAAGCGAATGCACAAGTTTGCATCGGGTTGTGGATCGTATTGTCTTCCGTGGATCGCTTCGATGGAAGTTTCGGCGGGAAGTTGGGCAATGAGTTCGGCAATCAGTGCGGCGGTGTCGAGTTCGATACCGATTTCGAAACCGCCTCCCATTTGCCGCCAAAGCAGGAAGTTGACCCGTTCTCCCCAGAACCATGTGTGCCAGCCGTGAAGCTTTCCAACGTTCCATGCATCATTGGTGGGCTGGTAAAAGGCAATCCCGGATTCCCATACCGAACGGGTTCTTTCAAAGAAGGCTTTTTCCTGTAAGGTTTGCTCCGGATAGGTGAGAGGAGGGTGGATGAATACTTTGTCGGCATCCCTTAGAAAGATCTGCCGTACAAAGCGATTCTTTCTGGCTTCCTTGCGAAGGCTATCACTGCTGGGAATGCCTTTGTAGTTGTCCAGTATTTCCAGCAGTTGCCGTTCCACATCTCCCATCACTTTATGAGCAAGGCGATCCATGTCTGCCAATCGTTGCTGCATGACGCCTTCCAGGCTTTCCTGTACCCGTTCGCTTTCTTCCTCCGCCAGCTTTGTCCCCAGCCAACCTAATAGGGCCAGGGGCATCAGGACGAGTAGGGTGTAGATGACTGCAAGTCGGGGGCTCATGGTTGGGAAGAGGGGAAGAGGAGAAGAGGGGAGGTTGTTTTAGTTTATCATTTGGGGGTTTAATAAAAGGGGGCAGGTGACTTTGCAAGACACCTGCCCCGGTTTGTTTGAAGATGTGTGTCAGTAACTGATTTGCTGGTTCTCGTTTTTGAATTGTTGAGAACGCATTTCCTTACGACGAAGTTGGTACTTGGCGTCGTCATCAATTGAATTGATGTCTTCCTTGTTGCTTGTCCAGTAACTGCGAAGTTTTTCAGATTTCAGTTGGATTGCATTCAGGTCGAGATAGTCTCGATTTTGAATCAGTACTTGTTTGGCCTCTGAAATTTTCCCTTGGTCGCGAAGAGTTGTTGCCAACCTGTTGGCGGCGGTGGCTCTTTGCAGAACGACTTCTGTCATGGTCTCTTCATTGGTGCTGTTCTTGACCACTTCTTTCGATTCAGAAAATTTGACCGACAACGTGCTGCTGATTTTGTCCGTAGTTTCCGTCAACATATTGGCGTAGGAAATCTGCACATCGGCAATTTTTCGGGTCCGGTTTTCTTCCGTTGCGGGAACTTCTACTTCGATCAGAATGTACTTTTCCTGACGGCTGTAGAGTTGGTTAAGTTGGGTAATGATGCGTTGGGCGGAGATTTCTGCTTCGCGATTCAGCACCTTCACGGGGCGAATTCCGGGAGCACATTTGATCTCGATGGAGACCTCTTGAGCCACGACGGAGAGAATGTCTCCGAACTCGGCTTCAAAGATTCCAGCCAGTTGCTGTGGGCTTTCGATAAAGGTGTGGTTGCCATCACTGCGGCGGGCCAATTGGTCCATCAGGTCTTCGTTGTAGCCGTTGCCAAGACCCCAGGTCGTGACAGAGATGCCTTCTTTCTTGAGAGAGGCTCCAAGGTCTCCGAGGGCTTTGGGGCTGCTGGGGCCGGAGTTGGCCTTTCCGTCCGAGAGAAGGATGACCCGGTTGACGCGATCCTTGTCAGCAAATTTGCGAAGTTCTGCAGCTCCTTTGCTCACTCCGGCAAACAATGCTGTGTTCCCTCCAGATTGTAAGGAGGCAATGCGCTTCTTGATATCGGCTTTGTCGGAGACCTTGGTTGCCGGGACCAGAACTTTTACGTTATGATCGTAGGCCACCACGGACACGATGTCGTCTTTGTCCAGATAATCAATGGCTTTGATGGCAGCCTTTTTGGCGTGTTCAATTTTCTGGCCACTCATGGAACCGGAACGGTCCAGTACGATGGCAACATTGACAGGAGGCCGCGCTTCTTTGGCAGGCATTTCAAAACCTGTCAGCCCTACTTTCATGTGGGCGATTTGTTTCTTGTTCGCAATGAGGAAGGACTTGGACATCGTCACATCCAGTGCTACCTGTTTTGCCATGAGAGGCATCTGCAAACCTATGGTGGCCAAAAGCAACCACCCGATTTTCTTTCTTATTTTATTCATTTGGATTCTCCTTCTAAAGGGTTCGACTACCAGTAAACCAGATCTTTTCGATCCCGTGGTCAGC
>CAYSOI010000288.1:0-5954 GCA_964432425.1 uncultured Opitutales bacterium
CGAAACCTTTGTGGAACATGCACGAGGCTTGGCCACCCGGATGTTGAAATCTGGAAAAACGGATAAAGAACGGATTCGGGAAGGCGTTTTGTTGGTTCTGGGAAGAGAGCCGACGAATCGTGAGTTGATTATCTTAAATATGGAACTTCACAACCAACGGAACTATTTTTCCAAGAACCCTGAGGCGACGAAGAAGTACCTATCCATTGGTGAGTCTAAACCAGACCCGACTCTGGACTCAACAGAGCTTGCAGCAACCACCAGTGTTGCCCGTGTGCTGCTGAATCTGGATGAAACATTGACCAAAGAATGATGGGGCATCTGAACATATCTTTTCGATCCAGAATGAGATCACAGAAGGCATTCCATGAGGTTTGCTACCAACCCACCAGAGTGCAATTTCTTTCCCTTATTGCCCCCGGGTGTCGCTTTACTCAACCCAGGGCTAATGGCTGTAATGCCTCCAGCACATTTAATGGTTCCCAACTCTTCTCCTCTTCCCCTTTTCCCCTCACTGCGTGATTAATGATTTTCCTCCGAAATTCCTATGATGAACCATTCCAGACGTGACTTCCTTGCCAACTCGACTCTTGGGCTTGGTGCTGCAGCGCTGCATTCACTGATGCCGGAAGCTGCGGCGGCTCAAAACTTGCAAAACATTCGTCAAATTGCACCAAAGGCGAAGAGGGTGATCTATCTCTTCCAATCCGGCGGACCTTCGCATTTGGATCTTTATGATTACAAGCCGCAGTTGAAGGATCGCATGGGAGAAGATTTGCCGGACAGTGTTCGAGGTGGGCAACGGCTCACCGGCTTTACGAAGAACCAGAAGACCCTTCCGGTCACTCCCTCCAAATTCCAATTTGAAAGATGTGGCCAGAGTGGTTCCTGGGTGAACACAGAGCTTTTGCCCAACATCGGCAAAGTGGCCGATGACATCTGTTTCATCAACTCCTTACACACGGAGGCGATCAATCATGATCCGGCCCGGAACTTTCTTCAGACCGGACACCAGTTGGCAGGTCGCCCCAGCATGGGAGCCTGGGCATCCTATGGACTTGGAAGTGATGCTCTGAACTTGCCTGCATTTATGGTCCTGAATTCATTTGGAAGCTGCAAACGGACTCCCCAACCGGTCAGTGTGCGGCTTTGGGGAAGTGGCTTTTTACCGTCGCAATACCAGGGCGTAAAGTTGCAATCCGTAGGCGACCCGGTTCTGTATGTATCCAATCCGCAAGGGATCAATCGGGAGTCACAACGCAGCACTCTGGACGCTATCAGCAAGATGAACCAGATCAAATCTGCCGAAGCAGGCGACCCTGAAATTGAAGCCCGGATCAAACAATACGAAATGGCGTTTCGTATGCAGGCCAGTGTCCCGGAATTGACGGATCTTTCCAGCGAACCGGAGTCCACATTCCAACTCTACGGTGAAGATGCCAGGACAAGAGGCACGTATGCAGCAAATTGTTTAACGGCCCGCAGGATGGTGGAACGTGGAGTACGTTTCATTCAATTGTATCATGTGGGTTGGGATCACCATCAGGATGTCCCTCGGGATCTGCCCTTGATGTGTAAAGATGTGGACCGGGCTTCGGCAGGTTTGTTGGTGGATTTGAAACAACGTGGCCTACTGGACGACACACTCGTCATCTGGGGCGGAGAATTTGGCCGCACCACCTTTAGTCAGGGTAAACCGACGAAGGAAAAATATGGGCGGGATCACCATGGTCGCGTCTTTAGTATCTGGATGGCGGGGGGAGGTATCCAGCCCGGCAAGACCTACGGAAGAAGCGATGACTATGGATACAGCGTGGCGGAAAACGGAGTGCATGTGCATGACTTGCAGGCCACCATTTTGCATCTCCTTGGAATTGATCACACCCAGTTGACTTATCGTTTTCAAGGGCGTGATTTTCGACTGACGGATGTGCATGGACACGTCGTCAAACCCATCCTGGCTTGAGTGAAATATTTTATTCAAATCTTCCTGGCAGTATGCCTTCTCGGCAAAGTCACTGTTGCTGAAGTGCAACCGACAAACCTGAAAGAGTTTCGAACAGAAATTCGTCCATTCCTGAGCACCTACTGCTTGGAATGCCATGAAGGCGAAGATGCGGATGCAGAGTTTCGCCTGGATCACATTGATGGACTAATCACAAACGGGAATGACATCGAACGATGGGAAAAAGCTTACGAAATGATCAGCATCAAAGACATGCCGCCGAAAGATGCAGACAATCATCCCGATAAACTGACTCGGCGAAATGTTGAAAACTGGATTAAGCAGGAGTTGAAGAAGATTGGTCGTGGGCCGGATGATGCCCGATTGAGTCGCCCGGAGTTTGGAAACCGTTTGGATCATGAAGATCTCTTCAGTGGGGAGCACAAAGGACCAGCCTACTCCCCGCCCCGACTCTGGCGAAAGAATAAGCAAATTCACCAGAGTTTCGAAAAATCCAACAGGCTGAAGCAAGGCAATACTCCCTTCCCTCCCAAGGGTGGCGAAAATTTCCAGGACTACTCGATGCTGTACGCCAATCAGTCCACCATCACGACACTGAAGATCAATTCCCAGAACTATGTGGCGGAGTTGATTCATGGTCGCTTAACTCACCCAAAGGGAAAAGACGGAAAACCCGACAAAACCCGACAAGTTCGTGAAGGAAAATCCCGATGGAGAGAATTCAATGAACTGACCCAGAACAAAGACGATCTAACTGCGGAACATCTGGAGAAGGCCGTGTACAGAGCGTTCCAACTGTTTTTGTACCGAGACCCTGGTGAGGAGGAACTACAGAGATATGCCCATGAGTTTCTAGCCAAAGCGATTGAGATCGGCGGAACGACCCAGGGTTTGGAAACCTTGTTGAAGGCGTTGATCTTGTCTCCAGAATTCATTTACCGGCAGGAGATGGGACTGGGCAAGCAACTGCCGGATGGCCGCCGCATGCTATCGCCCACAGAGATTGCCTTTGCCATATCCTTCGCCCTCACCGACCAACCCCCTGACAATGAATTGAAGAACGCAGTCAACAAGGGGCAGCTGGAGACCAGAGAGGATGTGGCGCGGGAAGTTCGCAGGATGCTGGAGGCCGACACCCGGAAATACTGGGCGTACGAGGTGAACCATTCCTTCGAGAGCCACATGGACGCCTGCCCCAACCCACGAATCCTTCGGTTCTTTCGGGAGTTCTTTGGATACAGCCAAATTTTCGATGTCTTTAAGGACAAGTCCCGCAATCCCAACCACAAACCACCTTTCATCTTCAAGGATGCAGATTTGTTTGTTCTCTCGATTCTGGAGAAGGATGTGCAGGTCTTCAAAAACCTACTGACCTCGAACCAATACGTCGTGCATTACGCAGATCCAAAACGAGTAGAACGAACACTGGCAGGTTATCGAAAGAATCCTGAGAAACACAAGGAAGTCTTAGCTAGGCTGGAGCAAGGGATTACGCCCGTACTTGGAGGTTATCGCGGAGGACAATACTACACCACCTACGGGTTTGAGAAAGACACCTGGAACTATCCGATCGAACAACCGTTCCCGGTGGAGAACCGTGCAGGCATGTTGACGCATCCCGCCTGGCTCGTGGCCCATAGTGGCAACTTCGACACAGACCCGATTCGCCGTGGAAAATGGATTCGTGAACATTTGCTGGCTGACACCATTCCGGAAATCCCAATTGGTGTGGATGCCGCCTTGGAGGATGATCCACACAAAACTCTCCGCCAGAAACTGCAAAAGACCTACGAGCAAAGTTGCTGGCGATGCCACAAAAAGATGAATCCACTCGGTCTTCCCTTTGAAGCATTTGATGACTTTGGTCGCTATCGCACAGACTTCTACTACGACGAAGAAAAGAAGCTGGCTGGCACCTATTACGAACGCCTGGCTAAAGTGAAGTTCAGCCAACAACGCAAAAAGAAGGAACCCAAATTCACCAAGGCTCCCATCAATACATCTGGCGAACTGATTGGCACTCGAGACCCCAAACTGGATGGAGACGTTCTGGACGCCTTTGATTTGGTCGACCGCCTCGCAAAGAGCGAACGTGTCCGCCAATCCTTCGTCCGCCATGCCTTCCGTTTTTGGATGGGCCGCAATGAAACCTACCACGACTCCCCCACTCTCATCGCCGCGGACAAAGCCTACATGGAAAACAATGGCAGCTTTAAAGAATTGCTTGCTTCTCTCCTCACATCCGATTCCTTCCTGATGCGAAAAGATCCCTACTGAAAACCTGGATACCTTATGATCAATCGACGCCAACTTCTACAAAGCCTTTCACTGGGAACGAGCAGCCTGATGCTCAACAACATAGTGAAGCGTATCCGGGCGGCTGGAAATGAACTGCCCAAACGCTTCGTCTTTGTGGTTCGAGCCAATGGTTTAAGATCTTGGGGATTGGCTCCAGAAGGTCTGGAAGAATTGGGAGCAAACAAGCATACCCAAGAGAAGTATTTTGAGACCTCACTGGCTAAGCATGAACTGCATGAGACCCTTCGCTCTCTGGACCCAGTCAAAGAGTACGTAAACATCATCAATGGCCTGTCCGGAAGAGCAGCGGCAGTCAGTGACCCACATGGAGCGAACTTTGGGACTCTAGGAGTGTACCGTTCGGACAACGGTGCACCACCAGCCGCTGAAACCATTGATGGCACTTTTGCCAAGGCCATGCCCAGCGTCTTCCCACATCTTGGCTTCAAAATGGGGGGCTCGAACGAACAGATTGCTCACCCAAAAGTATCGGCATCCGGCAAAGGCAAACCACTCCCCTCTTATTGCTCCCCCATGTTGGCGTACAAAGAGCTATTCGGGAGCTTGGCCACCAATGATCAGATGAAGGCCGCAAGTGCTTTGGATCGCCACCTTCTCGACTTCATGGCAGAAGATGTCAAACGCACACAAAAGAGGCTCAACTCGGAGGAAAAAGGGAAACTGGACCACTATCTGGAGGGATTTGAAGCCCTGCGTGATCGTCAGGTGAAGTTGGCCAAACTCGACGACAGCGTCCGGCATCACATTCCCTCCATTACCGACAAGTACACTTCACCAGTTGAAACCCATCGCCTCGAAGCCCACTTTGACCTGGCTGCCGCCGCTTTAATTGCCGGACTTACCAATGTCATTACCTTCGACGCTGATGATCTTGCTGGACGCTACTCCGGTCTTGGATTGGGAGAGAAAACTATCCACGAAATCGGCCACCTTTCCGATGATTACAGAGAAGGCCGCGACTCCAATTTTGCAGACGGCACAGACGGTGTGGGAGCCCGAAACATTGTTCGCAAATACCAGATCGATCTCATTGCTGGTTTGGCCAATAAGCTGAAGGCGGTTCCTGAAGGAGATGGCAACATGCTGGACAATACGCTCATTATCTTCCTCAGCGATTCCGGGCAACAACACCACGCCAATTACCAGAACTTCCCAATGGTCCTGATCGGCAACATCGCCAAGAAGATGAAAACCAATCGCTACCTGCATTACCCACATTACGGTCAGGAAGGTAACCGCACCATTGGTAGCTTTTACACGACCTTACTCCATCTGGCAGGAATGCCTCAAGACGGCTACGGACAATTCGATCTGCAACTGCCCATGCAATCACAGAAGGACCCATTGGCTGAATTGATTGTATAAATCCTGAACTTCCCCAGGCATGTCAACTCAGTCTGGGTCTTGGCTCAAAAGAATAATAGAATGAAAAACAACACTAAAAATTTTCCCAAATTCTATTGTTTGGAGAAGTTTATCATGCCTGGTTTCAAAAGAACTTTCTGCACATTCTTCCTACTCTTCACTCTTCAGACTTTAGTAAAAGCGGAGGAGACTTGGTGGTCTCGGAAACCACTATCCAAACCGGCCTTGCCCGCCGAGGATTCCTGGTGCCGGAATGAAGTGGATCGGTTTATTCTGCAAAGGCTCAAACAGCAGAAGCTTTCCC
>CAYSOI010000289.1:0-4044 GCA_964432425.1 uncultured Opitutales bacterium
ACACACCTCTCAAAAACGGCGGCGGTGAACAGGCGATTGATTGGGATTACCGGGAAGTTCTGCCTGATCTGAAAATTGGAGATACAGTATCCTTCCTGGTCGAAGTGGCCGACAAGTATCCAGACGAGCCACATGTTGTCCGTTCGGATACGCGTAGGATTACTTTCCTCTCCAAAGAAGATTATCTTGAGCTGATCGAGAAGAAGAAAGACCGCCTGCTCTCACGTGTCCAGACTACCTACCGCCAACAACGTACCGCGTTTGAAAACGTCAGTAATCTCGATCCTGAGGCCGATGACTACATGCAAGCCTGCCAGGTCGAAGCCATTCGTCAGGAACTGCTTCGCGACCAACTCAAGGGCATTGCCGGGCAATTGAAAGCTTTGCTGGATGATCTGGCGGCCAACCAGGTTTCGGATGCGGCGGAGGGCGAGTCTCTGGGGCAAGTTCGTTCTGCCATTTTGACCATTGCCGACACTCATTTTGCAAATGCGGCGACCCTCCTTCGTTATCAATCTGGAGTGGCGGGTGGTGACTCCGGGGAAACTCCCAATCCTTCATCCGCCGCTGGTGCCGTCAATACTGCCGCCAGGGAGTTGGGTAGCCTCGTCTTGTTGCGGGGTATTGATTCCGCACAGGAAGTCTACGCCCGGGAAGCCCGCATGCTGGCACAGGTCCAGGCCTCTTTGCGATGGCATACAGTTCACCCAGATTCCGGCAAAGATGTGGCTGACCTCGCCAGGGAACAAGCCGAACTGGGGCAATGGACCCAGCGTCTCATCAACGATCTTCAAAATGGTATGAAGTTTGGAAAACGGCCGTTGGCGGTTCTCCGGTTAATTCAAAGCGTCAAGGGTTTGCAAAAAGTCCAGACCGGGGAACGGATGAATCAAGCGGCTGAAGCGATCACCCAAGACAAGACCGTTGATGCCGAACGACTGCAGGCTGAATTGGTCACGACTTTGCTGGATGCCGAGTTCAGTGTTCGCCTCAGTGGAGCGTACACCACACTTCTGAAGACACGTGACCAGATGCGTATGATCGCCAAGGATCAGGCCATATTACGTGAAGAGTCAGAAGGTCTCTCGGCTCAAGATTTTCAGTCCCGCAGTAACGAATTTGTTCAAGCCCAGACCAAGCTTCGCAAACGTCTGCTGACTCTGCTTTTGCAATCTGTTCCTGCACCACGGACTCAACTTTTTGATGAAGATCTGCCGGAGGCTCCTCCAGTCCAGGACCTCCTGAAGCAGGCCGACCTTGCCATGGTCCAGGCATTGGAGCAACTTGATGCGAACCAACCCGAAGCCACCATTGCCAAACAGGCTCAAGCCGTCGAGATTCTTGATAACCTGGTTGACCTTGTGGATCGTTGGTCCGTCCAATTAGGGCTTGAGACGCTAGGGCTGAGCACTCTGGTTGCCGCAACAGGTGAGCGACTTTCCATCATCGAGGAGTTTGAAGCCAGGGTGATCGCACTTCTGGAGAAAACCGACATTGCCGCTGCCGATGGGCAGAAGGTGGACACTTTGGCAGAATCGCAGTCGCTCCTTGCCGATGAGATGGCTGCTTTCATCAGTGACCTTGAAAAGCATAACCAAGCCAAGGCAGACAAGGACATCCCACCTCTGCTCAGTCGGTTGGAGCGGGCGGAAAAGGCGTTGCGTCAGGCAGTCTCATCACTGAAGGCAAATGACGCCGATCAGACTCTCGGTCATCAGGAGCAAGCTGCGGATGTTTTGGCCGAGGCATTGGCTTTGGTTACCAAGCAAAACGAACAACTGGGCTTGCTCCAGAGTCTCCTGATGTTTCAGCGGTCAATCGGATATGCCAATCGCTATATGGCTGACATCGTGGCCCAGCAATGGGATCTTGTGAAGGCCACCGAGGCTTTGGGCGACGATGAAGATGGCTCACATCTCTATCCGCTTTTGGGGAATCTGAGAAGGTGTGTCGAGGATGTGGCTCCGCTTTTGGACTCCGTGGCTTCGAGAGTCGATGCGGGTTCACCCTTGGCCTTTGCTGCTTCGGATCTGGAGGATGCGGTGGCTGCTCTTGAAGATGGCGATAAACTCGATTCCTTTGATGCACAGGATGTTGCTGCGGAATCCCTTGAGGAAGTGAATGGCTTGGTCCTGGCAGTGAAATCGCAGACCGGTTACATCTCGGAAATCGTGGAATTTCTTCACAACTCCGTCGCAGACATTTCCCTGTTGGAGTATCAGCAGGCAGAGTTGGCTCGACAAGCGATGAACTCCAAACCGGATCAACTCCAAGCTTTGGCCGCGAAACAGCAAGAGTTGTTGGCCAATGCGGAAAAACAAGGCAAGTTGCTGGTCGAGGTTACCGGCATCTCCGCATTTGCCGAGCCTGCTGAGTTGATGCGTGAGACCTTGGGCTTGTTGGAGGAAAAAGATGTGCCGGCCGTCGCGGAGCAAATGGAGTTGGCTGGAGTGGTTTTGATGGAGAATGCTGAATCCGTATTTCTGATCATCAGCATGCTGCACGGCCTTCCAAATATCGATGTCCTGACTCATGAAGAAAAGGAGGCAGTTCAGCGATTGGTGGATGTGTTGGCTGTCGCGACAGATCACAAGATTCTATTTCGCCAAACCAATGGCACCGAAGGCGAGGATTTAAAAGCACTTGCTGAGCGACAAACCAAGCTCGCAGCCCGTTGTCAGGACCTTACCGGAGTGGGGGAGCCTCATGAAATTCTCACTGCGGCGGCAACTCAGTTGAAGGCCGCGGCAACCGCACTTCAGTCCAGCGACAGAGACAAAATAAAGGAAAGTCAGAAGCTTGCGATGCATACCCTCCGGCATTTCATCATTGAACAGGCTCTTGTTCTCGAAACTGATGCGCCACCACGTCCTCCAGTGGATGCGGATCCGTCTGCAGGAGGTGAAGGTAGTGACGGTGAGTCCGCCTTCTCTGCTGGATTTATTGCCGACTTCGTCAGTGGTGAAGCTCCCAAAGATCAGCGGACGGGATGGAATGTTCGGGCCGACCGTAATCGAGCCGCACTGAATCAAAACTTTGCACGTGAACTACCTTTGGAATACCGTGGTTTGTTGAAAGACTATTATGAAAGGGTTGCAAAATGAGTAAGGGCTTCCACCGAATCCGTAGCGGAATTTGCCAAAAATTTCGACTCCTCCGCATAATTTCGATCCCGAATCAGAAGATTTCGCATCTTCGGCTACTTTCGCTCACTGCCATTTTCTTCTGTTCCTGCAGTATGGTGGTTGCTCAGGATTCTGCCGGATCTGGAGAAGCCGAAGCACCTGAGTTGACCGAGGAGGCGGAAAAGGCGATTGAGCGTGGACTGAAATACCTGATCTCCAGCCAGAACAAAGATGGTTCCTGGACTTCGGATCCGGAAAAAGGTGGAGGCTATGCCATTGCGGGCACCAGCCTCGGCTTGATGGCGTTTATGGTCGAGGGACATTTCCCTGGTTTTGGTCCTTACGGGGCAGCTCTGGACCGGGCCAAAGATTATCTTCTCAAACGATCCAAGGAATCTCCAACTGGAGCCATGGGGGTGAAGATGTATGAGATCGGGCTGTACACGATTGCCATGTCCGAGCTTTGGGGAATGACCAGCGACCCGGATGACAACAAGGAAATCCAGGTGGCACTGGAGCGGGTCGTCGAAATCATCTTGCGATCACAGAGTCCATTGGGCGGTTGGCGTTATGCACCGCGACCTGACGCAGGTCAGGACACTTCGGTCACGGCCATGGTCTTTGTTTCGTTAGCTTCTGCCCGTGAGGCAGGAGTTCTGGTACCGACTGAAACGATTGAGCGATTGACTGGCTTCCTTCGCGACCAGGCTTTTGATGAACGTCGAGGCGGCTTCGGCTACCAGGGCAAAGGTTACACTCTCGCCTGTACGGCCGGAGGTGTCTATGCTGCCCAGCTTGCTGGCAACCGCGACACGGAATGGGTTGCTGCCGCGATCAGCTCTCTGGAAAACGACCCGAAAATGTTCTCCAGAAAGGACAACGGACACTTCTACTATTCCCACTACTACGCCATGCAGGC
>CAYSOI010000289.1:4144-5900 GCA_964432425.1 uncultured Opitutales bacterium
TACTTGTTCTTGCCACACTGGTTGGGCTGAATTTCGGGCTTTCTGCCAAAGAGAAGTCAGGCAAGCATTTGTTCATTCTCTCCGGGCAATCGAACATGACTGGCACAGTCCGCGATGCCTTTGCCAAGAAGGTTCATGAGCATTTTGGTGAGGAGAACGCCACCGTTGTGATGCGAATGAAGAGTGGGCGTGGCATTCGTTTCTGGGTGGCTGATTACAACCAGCCCAATGGTCGCGGCCTGACCACTAAAAAGATGACTTCCAATGGTCAGGAATACAAACCCCTGATCGAAGCCGCATTGGCCGCCGCCAAAGATCAATCCTTCGACACTGTCGGCTTCATCTGGATGCAGGGTGAGTCCGATGCCAACAATCGCCTTTCCGAAGTTTACGAAGAGAGTTTTAACAAACTCATCCAAAGGTTCAAAAATGATCTGGGACGGGAGGATCTCTACTTTGTTATTGGTCGAATCAATGACTATGCACGAAGTCGGCCGGATAACGAACACTGGAAACAGGTCAGGGCAACGCAGGTCAAATTGGGAAAGACCAAAGGCAATGCCTGGATCGACACGGATGATCTCAATGGCGGCGATGCCAACAAGCCGGACGGGGATATCCATTTCCCCAGGGAAGGGGCGGCACAACTTGGCCAGCGTTTCGCAGAAAAGGCGATTGAGCTCATCCATTGCTCAAAAAATTGAATTGGAACGGGAATTTTTTATTAAACAATCAATATTACTATAAGGGCAGTAATCTCCCTGCCCGTAACAAAGGATCACACAATGAAAACACAGAATAGATGGATACGTATTCCTTTCGTTATCTTAACCGGCTGCTTTGCCCTGAGTTGTCTCACTCCGGCAATGGCCAGGAAAAAGGGTCCAGAACCGATTTTGAATGCCACTGGTGAGAAGTTGAAGGCCGAGTACACCAAGATGCTCTCCGAGATCGAAGCTCAGATCTCCGCTAAGTTGCCAACTGTGGATGCAGGAAAGAAAGCTGCCTTTGAAGCGGCTCGGGCTGAGTTCTCTGCCCTCAAAAAGCCAAATGAAAACGCCCCTGCCGCTGAGCAAATTGCTTATCAGAAAGCCAAACCTATTGCTGAGGCAAAGGCTCTCGATAGTGCCCGACCCTTGCTTGCCGATTTGAAGGCTCTGCTTACCAGTGACGCCTTGGACAGCCAACTCATGAAAGCTGCCATTCTGCGTCATGGTACGCCAGGTGGCCTGGCCGAGTTCGCCCAACAAAGCGATGCCCACAAAGCCCTGCTCGACAAACTCTTCGCCGACGAGGCTCTGATGATGCAGATACTCAAATCCGGAGGTGCCAATGGTGGCGAGTATGGAGAGTCCATGCAGGTTTACGCAGCCATTCTCGAAGCCAGTGAAAAGGCTCGTGAGCCGGGCGTTTTTCAACGCATGGCTTTGGGGACCGCACTGCATCAACCCTGGTTGGATCCAGAGAACACGGGTAGTATCAACGGCCCTGTCTTTGCCGACAATAAGATCAAAGACGGCCAGGTCTCTCGTTTCTTGCATTACGAAAAGGCTTTTCTGAATGGGGAACTGGATCCGAACTTCAAAGATTTCAACACATGGGAATTTCGATTCATCACCAACGACCCATACTCCAATGAAGAACTCACCTGGGCTCGCAAGATGCTCCGGAATTTCCGCCCGGATCACATCACCAACCCCGACCACACCTGGCGTTACGTCGGCATGGTGAAAAGCGACTTCCCCTACTGCAGCAC
>CAYSOI010000290.1:0-5880 GCA_964432425.1 uncultured Opitutales bacterium
TATCTGTGTACACTCTTTTTGAAAAACCCTCTTGAAAGGCAGTTTTTGTATCTCATGTCATTGGGCGTCTTTGTCTGGTCTGGCATCGGAGGCACCATCCAGATTGTTGAATGGCAATACCTGAGCATGTTTTGTGGGTTTTTTATCCTCCTGACAGGTTCCTTTACTCTCTCCTTGAGGCTTCTCAACAAACACTGGAAACTCAATGGATTTAATCAGGAAGACTGGGCCCTCAATGAGAAATTCTGGCAAGGCTTTGTGGTGTTTTTCCTGCTCTTCTCTCTTTTTCCATTGGTTTATCCGGAATTCAAGTTGATGAGGCTCATCAACCCTCCGGCACCGGACCTGATGCGGGTAGTCGAAAACCGCTTGAAGGATACTGGCGATACCTTGCCTGAAGTGCTGTTTTATTATGCCTCTGTCTTGATTTTTCCCTTCTTTCTCTTTTCCCTTTCCTCCTTGGGCAGAAGATGGGCTCTGGTGATGTTTGCCCTGATCTTTTATTACTACACCAAATATTGTGTCAGTGCCTACCTGCCACGCCATGAGATGGGGATGCTGCTGATCATTATCTTTCTCTATCTTTGGAATTGGAGAATTATCCCTAGACAACTGATCATTCTCTTCAGTTTGGCGGGCTTACCCCTCCTGATTTTCTTCTTCAATATCTATAATTCGATTCGAATGGGGGCAGAAGTGAATATGGCCTTTGGAGCAACCGGCATCATTGTTTCCCTGATCGAGTTATTCTATCAGGAAACGTTCTATCCAATCCTGGTGAATGACCTGTTGCGAAGTGAACACTCACAGGAAATCGGTCGCTATTTAAAATGGATCGTCTCCTTACCCATTCCCTCCACATGGACCTCCAATTGGGATTACCTGAGAATTAACCACGAATTTACGGAGTTTGTGACTGGGGGAGTTTTTGGGCAGACGGTATTGACGATCCTATTGCCCGGTATCCTGGGGGAAGCGATCTATATTTTCGGCAAATCCCTGTGGTGGATCCATGCCATCTCGATAGGCATGGTGGTTGCCGTGGTTTGCTACATCATGCGGATGGATAGGAGATTATTCTTTGTGATGACCTATTACCAGCTTCAGGCCATGATCTTAGGTCGGGGGGGAGCGGCCATGTTCTTTATTCTCATCATTAATTACATGCTGCTGTTTTGGCCATTCCTAGCCTTTCTTTATTTCAGAAGCCGGAAGGCAAGAAGGCAATTTATGATGCCAGATCCTGCATAAAGGCTGAGATCAAAGATTTTATCTAAACCTGGGTGTTAAGATGCGGAACAACGAAATCCATCAACAAATCCTCGCTGCGGAAGTTCGTTTAACAGACAAGCTGGTCCATCTCGACATCCAGTCTCTGGAGATTTCGGAGTATAACCAGAAGTATCTAGCTGGGAAAATGGAGAATCTCACTGCAGTCATGGAATTGTATGGAAGGCTGCTCTATCTATGCCTGAAAGACAGGAACACCAATCTCAAGGATTTCGTTTTCGTCGATTACGGCGGCGGCACGGGACTCTATGCACTTCTGGCCAAAGAGCTGGGAGTTGGGACTGTAATCTACAATGACATCTATGATGTATCCTGCATGGATATCGGTGTATTATCCAAGGCCCTGAGGTTGGATTTAGAACATATCGTCACTGGGGATCTGGAGAAGTTGTTGAAATATCTCGATGAGCAAGCCATCTCCGTCAATACGATCAGTTCCTACGATGTCATTGAACACGTCTACAAGGTAGAGTCTCACTTTGAGCAACTGAGAGTCATGAAAGGAGATAGCCTCAGGATCGTATATGCTTCCGGTGCCAATATTGAAAACCCGGGATTTGTAAAAGCAGTCACGAAAACACAGCTGCAAGTGGAGCTGGAAAACCGGGAAAAGCAATGGGGGCACAAAGAACGGGATTCCCTCCAAAGTTATTTGAATATTCGAAAAGAGATGATCGAGGCTTACGCACCAGAACTGGATGTGGAAGCAGTAAGGAAATTAGCCCAGGCAACTCGTGGCCTCATCAAGCAAGACATTGAGAAATGTGTGGAGGAATACCGCCAGAAAGGCAGCATTACCTACCAAATGGATCACCCAACCAATACTTGTGACCCGAATACAGGCAACTGGTGTGAACACCTGATGGATTTAAACTGGCTTAAGCAATTGGTGGAAAAACAGGGCTTCCAGGTAGAAATGCTGGCAGGTACATACAGTACATCCGGCTCTCTTCCGAAAAAACTGATCAAGATATTGATCAATACTTTCATTCGGGTTCTCGGGAGGAAAGGGATGACCTTGTCTCCATACTACATCCTTTACGCAAACCGAGACACGACAACAGGCTGAATAAGGAGCTGAAGTGCAGAAGCTGAGGATTGGTGTCAATTTATTGTACTTACGGCCTGGAAGGGTAGGAGGCTCGGAGACTTATGTACGTGCAGTCCTGAAGGAAATGCCTCGACTGACTGACAAGGTCGAATTTCAGGTATTTGGCAGCCGGGAATGTATCGATACTTTTACACCCTCCACTTCTTTCCAGCTACAGGCTGTCCATGAAAAGCCATTCAATCAAATCAGCCGCCTTTGGTATGAAAATGTCTGTCTGGGAAAGTGGGTCTCCAACTTGGATCTTCTCTGGTCCCCTACAAATTTCATTGCTCCAGGCTTGCCGAAAAAGACCAGGCAAGTCGCCACCATCTACGATCTGCAGCATCGATGGTATCCACAAAATTTTTCTGTATTCCAATGCTTGATCCGGGAACTCCTCTTTCAATTCACTTTCCAGCAGGCCATCAGCTGGATGGCGATCAGTGAGTTTTCAAGAAGAGATGCTCTGCAACGTTACAATGCTGATCCGGCTCGATCCCACAGTGTCTTGCTGGGAGCTGATTTTCCTCAAAAGCCCACTTCAGAGCAAACCAGCGAAATCCTGAAGAAATACAACTTATTGGATCCCTATTTCTATTTTCCCGCCACAATGGCACCGCATAAAGGACACGCCTTTTTACTGGATGCTTACGCCAAGGCAGCTAGAAAGGCGGATGCAAAAATCCCCAAGTTGGTACTAACTGGCCAAAAAGGAAAGATCTGGCCTTCTATAAGCCAGAAAATCAAGGAACTGGGATTGTCTGATTCGGTTACTCACTTGGGATACGTTCCCAGAAACGATGTGATTGCCCTGCTGAGTGAAGCCACCGCGATGCTATTTCCCTCAAGATTTGAAGGCTTTGGATTGCCTGTCCTGGAAGCGATGAGCTTAAACACGCCCGTACTGGCTTCAAGAAATACAGCCATTCAGGAAGTCGCTGGCAAAGGAGCCTGGCTTTTGGATACTTATGATCATGAGGAATGGGCTACGGCCATGGTTCAGATCTCCAGAGACGCTTCGCTGAGAAAGGAATGGATTCAAAAAGGATTAAAGAACAACCAAAGGTTCTCATGGGAAAAATGTGCCAGAGAAACCCTGAAAATTCTTGTGCAATCCAGCAGTAAACCAAACCTGATGGTAATTTGAGCAGTTCACTGAAATATTTAAAAAACCGCCTGGCTGGCATCTTCCCATATTCGTGGATGATCCATCTTCGTGCATGGAGATTCTGGAAATGGGGAGAGCCCGAAATCCAATGGCTAAACCGGCTGGTTGACCCATCCAGAGCAGCCTTGGATATTGGAGCAAACCTTGGCCTCTATGCCTACTTCCTGCGAAAGTACGCCAAAGAAGTGCATTGCTGGGAGCCCAATCCGGAACTCCAAAAGTTGCTCCATTCAGCTTTTGGAGACTCCATTCAGCTCCATCCTTACGGCTTATCATCGGAAACCGGAACGGCAACCCTCAGCTTTCCCATACTGAATGGAGTCCAGTATCATGGCTGGGGGAGCCTGGAAAAAAACTTCCAGGAACATCCAGAAGTGATCTCCCACCAAATCTCTCTCCAAAAGCTGGATGAGGAAAACTTGCCACCGGTCGGTTTCATCAAAATCGACGTGGAAGGCCATGAATTCTCAGTACTTCAAGGAGCCATCCAAACTTTGCAAAAGGATAGACCCAACCTCCTCATCGAAATCGAAGAACAACATGCGGGCTCACAATTTCAGGATACATTTACACTCCTTCATTCCCTGGAATACCAGCCCAGTTATTTGCAGAACGGCCAGTTCACTCCCATCAAACCTGAGCCATCGGGAGAAATCCATCTTCCTCCTGATTCCATCATGATCCTCTTCACTCCAAAGGAAAAAACCCTTCCAGGATGAAACGAATATGCCTCATCTTTGAATTTCCACCGGAAGCCGATTTTCAACTTCGCTCGGTGCTGGAAACCCTGAAAAACAACAATCCCGGGGATGAGGTTTATTGCCTACACGGCTTTCTGAAAAACTACCGCCCGGGAGGCAGAAGTCCTTCCAGAGTGCTCAATCTCCTTTGGATGTATTGCCTGCTTCCAATCCACCTTCTCCTGAAACGCCCCAGCTGGATTCTTGTACGGTCAGCTCCACCCGGCATCCAGGTTTGGTGTAGCTTATGGGCCAACCTCTTCAAAATCCCCACCATCGCATGGATCATGGATTATCATCCCGAAATCGAAATCCGAGCACTGGAGCAAAGAGCACTCTTCCGCCCAGGTGCGAAGATTCTAAGACAAATTGATCGCATCGCCCTCAACCAACTTCATGGGGCCATCGTTCTGGATGACGCCATGCTCAACACGGTGAAACAACAGGCCCCGAACCTAGATATCCAGGTACACCCCACCTGGGATCAATACTCCGAACAAGAGAATGTACCTCAAAATGGCTCTCAGGGGCCGAACAACAAGCTTCTATTTGTCTACGCAGGAAACCTCAGTAGCCATCATCCTCTCGAAACCTTTGAAAGATTACTACAGTCCCTATCCAAACAATCTCCTGAAACAGAAATCGAACTGCACGTCATCGGGACATCAAACAAAGGCGAAGAACGTTTTCGACTCCTGGCTCAACGTGGTCCAATACAGCTCCACATCACTCCAAGAATACCATTTCATGCATTGAAACAGAGGCTTGTGGAACTCAACCCACACTACGGTATTGTCCTCATGGATGAAAAAACCGCCGGCCTGTTTTCACCCAGTAAATTTGCAGGATATCTATCCGCAGGCATTCCCCTTCTTTACTGCGGTCCACCCAAAACCAACGCCGACAAAATCTGCCAGGACTTCCATGCCGGGATCTCCCTGCCTGCTCGGACACCTGAGACCACCATGGAGAACCTGGCACTGGAAATGACCCAAGCTGAAACAATTCAAGGTTATCAAAAAGGAGTTATCCAAGCCTACCAATACTTCACAGGTTACAACGCCAGGACCTTTGCCAATCAGCTCTCATCAATGATCCATTCCACTCCTCATGAAGCGGCTCTTTGATATCATCGTCTCTGCGACACTGATCGTATTGTGCTGCCCGATCCTGCTTTTCGTGTCGGTGATGAATGTTCTCTTTCAAGGTCGCCCCATTCTCTTCGCACAACCCCGCCCCGGCAAAAACGAGAAAATCTTCACACTGTTTAAATTTCGTACCATGAACATAGGCTCCGGCTCCGATGCTCAAAGGCTGACACCCTGGGGTAAATTCCTCCGCAAAACCACACTCGACGAACTCCCCCAACTCTGGAACATTCTCAAAGGAGAAATGAGCCTCGTCGGCCCCAGACCCCTTCTAGTCGAATATCTCCCCCTTTATTCACCGGAACAAGCCCGCCGCCACACCGTTCGCCCCGGACTCACAGGCTGGGCACAAGTCAAAGGCCGCAATGCCCTCACCTGGGAAGAAAAATTCAAACTCGACGTCTGGTATGTCGACAACCAAAGCTTCCTCCTCGATCTGAAAAT
>CAYSOI010000291.1:0-5872 GCA_964432425.1 uncultured Opitutales bacterium
GCTTCTGGGCAACAGCTCTGACCAAGTGCCTTGCATCTTTCAAATGAAGACCATGGCCAATTCGCAATGCAGACAACTTGTACACCGCCTGCCAAATGGATTCCGAATCATCATTTTCACCAGCATGTACCGTGACTGCCAGTCCGCAACGATGTGCCTGCTCAAAATCTGCCTGAAAATACATAGGCCGAGTCTTTTCTTCTTCAAAACCTGCCAGATCTACACCGACAACCTGGCAGGATAGTCCAGCACTGTATTCGGCTGCAGTGACAGCAAGTGAAAGATGACGCGTAATATGGGATAAATCTCCATCCAGTCTCCTGGTTACGATGACGATCAGGTTTACATCGGATACAAACTTACCCTCCTGCTTTGCCCTTTCCCTACAATCATGGAAGGCTTTTCGAATGTCCTGCAGGACGTCCATTGAGGAGTGGTTTTTCGCATAGTTCCCCGGTGAGCATCTGACTTCTGCGTACACGATGCGTTGCTCCTGAAAATGCTGATAAAGTAACTGTACGTGTTTTCGCAGACATCCCGGATCCGACAATAACTTTGAGCCAGTCGCATCACCCAGCTTCATGTAGTTATCCAGTCCGCAAGGCTGTTCAGGCAAAGGCCAACCTGCCGGTGTTTCCGGTTCCACCAAATCAGGGATATCGCCCTCAGCCGCAGCCCTCACTTCCTCCAGCAACTCACCATGCGTGGCAAAACCACCGAGATGACAATGCAGTTCTATTTTTGGCAACTGCTCCACCCACGCCCGGTCTTCTTCAAGGTCGAGTGGTTGCTCCAACCAGGCAAGATCCGCATCCATCCACAGAGCAAGGGAGGGAAAGGGTAAAGTGCTCACCAGGCTCCCAGGATCGGTTTGTCGACGCAGCACATTCTCCATTCCGGCAATGTGTTCCCGAAAACCAAAGGTGTCCCCTACAATCAATTTGTATTCATTTGGAATTGAAGTGGAGTCACACTCCCAGCCAAAGTGATTGTTGGACAGCACCTGCAAGCTTCGCAAACCCGGCTCGTATCCCATTTCAATGAATCTCAACCCATCTGCGGCACGGGCTTCCTCCATCTGTTTGAGGGTCTTCGGTTGGTTTTCTGGAAAGGATTTTCCCTGAATCTCGCACAGCACATGAAACACATTCTCCGCCCCAAAGAGATGAGCTGCTTTCTGCATGGCTGAACTCATGCTTTTGAAACCACCCGCAAGGCAAACATCCGGCAGGCCTGCTTCCGGCAGGAAATGCCGATACCAGCGGTACAATGTCTCCTCAAACAACTGTTGCTCCCGTGAACTCTCCAGCTTTAGGAAATCCTGTATCCGGTGAACAGTATATTCCACCTTCGGCAAATCCTGAAAAAATTCATGGATGACATCGGTCGGAGTCCTTCCAGTCGCTCCATCGCCAGTCAGTACATGGACTTTCTTATACCCGCATTCCGAGAAGTAGTAAGCTTCCGGAACCACCAGCGGACTGCTTCCTGAGATGACCAACAATGTTTTTTCCGATTTCATTACTCAGTCCGCCAATTTAGCTGGCCACAGTCGTTCGATCTGTTCCACCCGAATTCTCGGCAGTAGCTTTTTCACAAAAGGTTTCACTTCGGAAGCATAGCGGATGACACGTTCTGCAGATACGGGATGTCCATTGTGTATGAAATTGTTTCGTGTGGTCACCAGTTCCCTCAGCTTCTTGTTGTCCTGCCATAGATCCCCGCATTCATCGTCAAAGTGATGCAGCTTTTCCATCATGGCACGAAGTCCATCCCTACGTGATTCCACTTCTCCATACCCTTCTTCCAACCTGGCAGCCGCAGCAATTTCCAATGTCTGGCAAAATCTCAACATGGCATCCGTAAATCTTCTCCATACATTCAGGCGAAAGGCACTGGCCAGCATATCACCTGCTTTCAGAGCGGAAATATCCGGACCATCCCGCAAAGTCTGCAAATGGTTCCGCAAATCCGAAGGGATTGCATCACCAAGTCGAGCTGCCAACTCTGCTGCCTTTTTGTAGTGCAGGGATTGCCAATGAGCCAGACAGCGGGCAACCTCCTGCATCATTGCCGTCTTTTTCGCAGCCATGGATTCTCCCGCAGCAAACGAATCCAGCACAGTTGCCGCCGATTCACAGGCACCTTTGGAAAATAGACTCTCCGCATGTCTCCAAGCACGTTCACGGTGTAGCTGAGTTGCGTCGAAAAACAAATTCTCTTCTTTCCCTGTGATAACTGTCCCCTCATTGCGATCCCCTCCAACAAAAGTGATTTCCCCCACTCCTTCATCCGCTGCGGCAAGAAAAGCTCCAATCCCCATCTGTTTGGTTCCCCCGGTTGGATTCACAATCAATCGTTCTCCAATGACCCAGTCCTCTTTTGCCAATCGAATCACCTTCCGCATCACTTCACGGCACGACATAAAATCATCCACCTCCGTAAAACGGCAATCTGCTTCCACCACTTCCGCAACCTCCGCATGTTCCCCCTGGATCAACTCCGCATTGGTTATCGATGCCTCATCCTGACTCGGGACCAACCACACCCGCCTCGGTTCTTCTGACATCTTCCCGATCGAATTCGCCAACCCCTGAGCCACATTCGAAGTCCTCGAAGACGGTCCCCCAGTCCCCACACCCACTGTGTAGATCAGAATCATTGTTTAGGTTTTGTTCGCTGAGTGTTTGCTGTGAAGAAGTAGCAATCTTCAGGATAGCTCATTAACGACTTTTGATAACAAATCACCAATTTTCTTATTCTGCAGAGCTCGAATCAGTTCATGCCCCGGAAACCGACCAGCCACCAATCCGTCCCAAATTACCACCAACCGATGACCATCCTGAAACCTTCTGACAGTAAATCGTAAAGGTGATGTTTTCCTTGGGCCTGAATTGCCTGAATTGCCTAATGGGTAATTCAGCCTTCTTAAGTCATCTTTTCCACTTCTGTCCTGCCAACCTCCAATTGTATCCGATGCGATAAAACGAAGATTTTCAGGTTCATCCACCTTATCCAATACAGCTACCTTCGTTTTTGATCCACGGATCAATTCATTTGTCCTTTGCTTAAAATTGGCAACATCTCTGGGACAGTCAACCCAGTCTAAACTTCCTGCCGCCCGGGTTACTCGTAATCCCAGACCTCCCATCAGCAACCAAGCTTCAGTCGTCAATTGCAACTCACGTTGCTGATTCTCATTCAATTCTTCCCTTCGATCCAGTACTTGCATTGAAAACTGAGTGCCAGGAGGAAACGAACCTTTCGAAGCTGCTCTACCCTTGCCCTCATTGATTTTGTGTGGAAGGGTGTATGCAATGCTGGGTTGCGGTCCTCTCACATCAGCCACTCGAATCACGACCCGACTGGAAGTTGCATTCTTTCCTCCGATACCTCCAAACAACTCCTTTTCAGAAATTGGGTTTTGGAAAAGCATCCTATGCCAATGCCGAAGCTGACCACGGATGGATGATGGCCGGATCTCTGGAAGTGCATTATCCCGATTGTCCATCCCTCTGCAAAAACAAGGGGTAATGATACCGATATGATAAACTTGTTTCATGGGGCTCAATGACCTCCTTTCGACTTTATTTCAAATAACTGCTTGATTACTGGATCATCAGGTTTCGCTAAAACAAACCATCCATAACCTGCTGCCGTTTTTGCTCCTACACCGTTTTGTGTAAGTGCTTTTTTCAGCCAGACACCTCCCGCTTGCAGCAGATGTTTATGCAAGGGATTCTTTTGGCCAATGTCATTGAGTAGAAATAAAAAGTTAAAATAAGTTCCCGCTTCCACTGCTGGAACTGCATTTGGATTGAGCTTTTCATTTCTCAAATCCCCAATGGAACTACTGCGATAATAATCTGGATAATGCACATTGGTAAGATCCACCACGACACGGGCTTCCTCCGAAACTGGATGTGCAGGAAGAAACGAGACTCCTCCCTTGCAAGCATCCATCTTTAGAGAATTCATAAATGATCTAAACTCAGTTTCATCACTTCCTAACGCCCAGCAGAAAGCACCATCAGCTTTCAGCTCATTGTCTCCAAAGCCGAAGACACCTGTCAGCAATTTTAGCTTCTGCTTGCGTTGATTGATGTCTGCTGTTTTGCGGACATCCCACAATGCACAGTTCCGGGCAATTCCTTTTAGTGCAGAAGCTGGAATCATTGGCTCTCCAAAGATGCGATCCAGGCTCATGCCTGCGTTTTCAATTATTCCATCTGCCAGATTTATCGCTAAACGACCACCCAATCGTGCTTGAAAGCAACCATGGTTTTCCGGATATGATTTCTCAATAAGTGACCACAAGCGAAGAGTATGTCTCTGGCGAACATAAGGTATGTCTTCAGGAGTGGATGCAGCTTTGGACATGGTTTGTGCCATGCTTGCCTGAGCTCTGTATATGGGTCGATTCTTTTCTTCAGTACGTTTTCCTTCAGCTTCTTTTCGTTTCGCCTTGGACTCTTCTTCGAGAAGATCTGTTCCACCACTGGCAATTCGCATCAAACTCCATTTTGAGGCTTCTTTGAATTCATTTCCAGAGGTGTCCACTTTAGGAAGAGCATACTTATCGAATAAGAGCGATCGGTTCTCGACCTTGTCCGCATGATGGCCAATAACCTCTGCTGTCTCTTTACATATGGGGATTTGAGCCATGAGAACTTTCTTGGGTTCAGTCCTTTTTTACAAAACGCCGGGCATAGTTCAGCCAAGCCATCGCTTCATTTGTGCAATCCCTTAACTCCTGACTGGTTCCATTACTCGATAAGTGATCCATCATCTTTTTATGTGTATTGCATCCTTGGGGAAGAAGATCGATCTCCGGATCAGAAAGGTGACAGGCAATGTAGTCAAATGCCGTTGCATATCCGGCATTGTCATTGGCATAGGCAGCTACCGCCAATAAACCATGATTAATGACCAATGCTGGGATTTTTTTCATGACCTCCCCTCCTTGTTTGCCCTGAATCGGTGGACACTTTAACGCATTTCGGGCACGAATTTGTTCGAGGTTTTTCATGGGTTGCGAGATTCTGTTGACTGGTGGCTATTTAGGGCAATTAGTTCAATTTTACGGTGCAGAAACCGAGTCCTGTTGTGGCATCTCCGCCAAATTGCAGTAGTTGTTCCTTTGCCAGACTGGTAAATACTTGATTTTCTTCAGTAGCCTTTCTCAATATTGAAAGAGAGGTATGGAAAAGAGTTTCCGAAGGAACACATTCTTCATTAAACAAGACTCCATCGATCTGCGTTCCCGTTTCCGGATTGATACCGACATGCTGCCGGACTTCGCAGGCATTTTTCACGAAGTGGGCAAAGTCTCCATCACTCAGTAAGACGAAGCGTTTTTCAGCTGCTTTGAGGACCGCATCCTCCAGCACACTGGATAAATGAGAAGACCATTCAGCTGGAAAGTCTCCAGTACGGGAAAAGCAGTATTCTTCCAGGACGACTTTACCATTGTTATTCACTGTTTCACCTGAGAGGCAGGTATTGTCCTTTGGCTCAGAGGGAACTGAGAGATTCAGACCCGCATCCCGATCATAACGTGATAGGGCTAATGGACAAGTCACCAGTGCATAAGCACCTTTAGCTGAACGAACTGGAAATAATACAGGTCGGGCTTCAGAAAAACTAAGTGCACCGGCTGCTGCATCTTGATCAGCTTCTTCAGGGCCTGGTCCGAACAACTCTTTCACGCAATCTTTGGCAGTATTCCCAAAATGTGCCCGCAGCACGCCCTTGATTGAAGATCCCGGGATCACTGGATGCCCGGTGGCACGTTCGCGGATGATGGGTTGATCCACGGCACTGACTGAGGAGCCGGCTCCGACATGGAGCGGAGTACGGGTGAAGATGAGTA
>CAYSOI010000292.1:0-5866 GCA_964432425.1 uncultured Opitutales bacterium
TCTCGGCATCACCGGAGCCATGCTCAGCGGAATCAGCATGGCCAACCGATATGGCTTGGGATGAACCCTAAACTTTTTCCAAAAACGGACTGCAAACAATGAGGATACCGACCACCCGAGCAACAATCCTGAGAAAAGCTTTTCTCATGAGAGACAACCTTCCTCAATGGTCGAACACTCTCATCTCCGGAGAAAGATCCTCATTTGCCAGCGAAATCTGTTGAACAATCCAGACTTTTCACTTGTTGAAACACAGTTGCTGACCCTTTTCAGTAACGACTAAATCTATGTCCATCTGTGGTTAATCCTGCATTTCAGGTTTCTTTTCAGTTTCTTCCGTGAATCGTATCTTGGTAAGAATCCAGTGATAGGCTAGGAGGCCGATAACATAGATGCCCGCGAGATCGCAGGTTAGGGGCAAGCCCCAAGAGGGTCAGACGTAGATTTTAAGCCAACCCTTTCTGACACTGGCCTCAAGGGGCACATTTTTCCGCAAAACCCCAAGTCTCCGAGGGGCAAGTTGCCCGTTTTGGCCATACGGGGCACACTCAAGGAGTCGGTCGAGTGTCTCCAATATGAAACGCTGCTCCTTGCGCGGCAGTGCCTGGATCTCCTCGATGGAAACAGTGGCTGAAAAGGGGCAGTCCAGTGTTTCATGATTTATTCAGAATTCCCCCCCATGATCATCATGATTGCCTGGTTTTTTTCGATGTGGGCTTAGGGAAGATTTGAGGGATTTTTTCTAAGGAAAAGAAACTGGGTGTGTCTGGTATAGAAGTGACTTGTGAAGTGGTTTTCATGAATTTCTGACAAATCTTTGACCAAACATTTTGGACTTTACTGTAAACACTTGGAGATCGCCTGACCTTAGCAAATTGGAGGAAATCACTATGCCACTGATAAAATATATCCGTCCCGGACAAAAATCCGCTGAATACTTGATTGCCGCTTTGGCCCTGTTGCCATTGGCCTTGAAGGGGAGGCAGGTGCCGGTTCCTCCGCCGGTGTCCGTGATAGTGGAGGAGTGGAGTGGTGTTGGCGGTACTCCTAAGGGGCAGGTGTTGTGGAATGGAATGGGTTCGGAGGAAGAGGTGCAGGAGAGCCGGGTTGGTCCGGGGGGGAAGTTACATGGGAAGGTAAAGTTCATGCCAGGGAAGACAGGGCAAGGGGTTTCCTCGGGAAAGGGGAAGGGTGGAGTGAATTTTGGGCCTTGGGAGAAGATCCATCCGGAGTATGACCAGCGGGGAACGGTGGAGTTTTGGTGGCAACCGCGCCGGAATTATGACGACCACAATGGGTCGCCGGACGAGGTGTTTGTGTCGGGGGCGACAAAGTCTCCGCACCGGTTGCCGTTCCAGGCGCTTTACCGTTGGCGTACCAGTAAGGGATATCCGGGTGGGTTTACGATCCAGGTGTCCGATGGGGACGGGGAGGAGCATTACTTTCAAGCGGGCCAGGTCGCCCATTTTAAAGCGAATGATTGGATGCATGTCTCGTATGTCTGGGACATGCGGGGATTGCCGTTGGATGGTAAGCCGAAATATGGCTTGTTTGTGGATGGCGAGTACTATCCGTTGGTGTGCCGCCGGGGGGACAAGGATGTGCAAATGGCGAAGCCTGAGGGGGCGTACTTTGCGATGGGGTACTACACCGCTGACCCACACATCCAACAGAACGGGGTGTTGGACGATGTGATGGTTTGGAACCGTGCGCTGGTGCATGAGCCATCGGAAACGGTGCAAGTGGATCTGGAAGGAGGGCTAGTTGGACACTGGACATTTGACGGGAATACCCGGAATGTCTTGGGGACTGGGCACAATGGGAGCAATCCTGGGCGGTTTGGTGAGAATCGGTTCGGGGACAAGGGGATGGCATACGCCGGGGATGGGAAGTCGGCTCCGGTGGTAGTGAAGGATCATGATGATCTGGACTTGGGTCGTGAGTTCACCTTGTCGGCCTGGGTGAAGCCGAGGAATTACCTTGGTAAACATGGGGATGTGTCGTTCCTGCTGTCCAAATGGTATTCGGGTAGCGAACCAGGATCCCCGGGGGACAATGGGCAGTTTCTTTTCCGTTGTGTTCAGGATGGGCGTTTGAGCCTGATCATTGCGAATTATGATGATCTTCTCAAATACGAGTTGCCGTTGGATGTTTTGTACGGAGAAACTATTCTGCCCTTGGGGGAATGGAGCCATGTGGCGGCGGCGTTCAAGGATGGGCTCGTGCGTCTCTACGTAAACGGAACCCTCGATTTAGTGGAAAGGTCCCACATTACCTCGCTGACCACAAAGGAGTATCAGCAAGACCAACTCCAGATCGGGGGGCATTGGAACAACCGATACCGCTTTGATGGGAACATGGATGACGTGCGGGTTTACAACCGCTCACTCAATCCAGCGGAGATCCAGTCCCTGGCCAATGAAGAGCCGGTCCGTATGGTGCTCTACGACCCGTCCCGGGGGACCTTACCGACGGAGCAGGGTTTCCGGCTTTTCGACGATTCGAGGGGGCACAGTGGGTATGCGATCGAGGAGAATGTACTGCGTCAAGGGCCAACGAACAAGAAGGGTTATCAACGTTGGTACACTTCCCGGGTTCCGATGGATTTCGAGGATCTTGGTGAGGGGGCGGTCTTTGAAATGTTGGCCATGGTCAAGGAATGCGGGGTTTACCGGGACAAAAAGAAAAACCGGGCCTGGTCGGCTTGGGGGATGACGGCGGCGGACAGGAAGGGGCGCATCGTCTCGTTGTTCCTCGGGGAGGAAGAGGTGCTGCTAAGCACCGGACCCCATGATGAAGCGACATTGGTCTACAAAATGGATACCACGGATACTTTCCATCATTACCGTGTCTTGGTCGAAGCCGGGGAGGTGATGCTGTTTGTGGATGGGAATCCGGTCCCTGTTCTCCACAAAGGGGAAATTGATCCAACCAATGCCGCCTACTGGCCGAATGGAGAAGTGGCCTTCGGGGATTTGACGGCGTATGAGTCCAGTGAAGTGCTGCTCCAGGGGTTCTGGTATGCCAATGATGTAAAGGCGAAAACTCCATTTGCTCATTTGTTGCCTGCACAAGGCAAGGGAAAGGACGAGGGCTTGGTCCTGCACTATGATTTCAATAATGACAGTTCAAAGATCTGGGATCTCAGTGGCTATGGGAACCATGGCACAGCCAATGGGGGCAGTTTTACTAAAAAAGGTCTTTTCGGGGGTGCTTTCAAATTTAAAGGCGGGAGCGACGAAGGGGAATTTATCGAGGTGCCTGACAGTGTGTCGCTCGGCAGTATGGAGTTTACCCGGCAGCTGACCATTTCGGCCTGGATCCAACCACGTTCCTTGCCCCGTGAATTTCCAGTCTTGGTGGGCAAGGGTGGGAACCATCCTCCAAAGGTCTGGGATGGCTACGAATTTACTCTCAATACCAATGCGGATTGCGACTTGCAGTTTGATAGCGGGCAATACTCTTTTGCCAGCCGAGCACAGGAACAAAAGGTGCAGAAACGGAAGGGAGAGTGGAGCCATGTGGCTGTCGTGGTGGATGCCCTTGGAGGTGTTGGCCACTTTTACCTGAATGGGGAACGGATTGGGGATCTGGATCACTATGGAGACGTCCGTACCGCCGATTTTCGGGTCAGGAATTCGCTCTTTATTGCTGGCCCCGACCCGGAGCATCATACCAACCGTGCTTGGTTTGACGGGCTGATGGATGAACTTCGGATTTATAACTTGGCACTCTCGGACAAGGAGGTGGGGAGGTTGGCGGAGTTCCCGGAAGGTTATATTTCCGAAGTGCAAACGGTAGACTTGGAAGAAGGGTTGGTGGGGCATTGGGAATTCGATGGCAATGCTGAGGATGCATCGGGTAATGGGTTGGATGGCAACGGTTGGAGGGAGTACACAGATAACCGGAGTGGGGATGCCAGGCGGGCTGCCTGGATGGATGGGGAATCCGGTTCCCTGAAAATTCAGGACCATGCCATGCTGGATACCCGGGATGCCTTTACCCTTTCCGCATGGGTCAAGCCGGAGTCCTACGAAAGGGGAGGCAAACATGCCGGTTTTTTTCTCTCCAAATGGTACTCCTCTGAGTATATCGGGGAATACTACTTCGGGTTTACCAGTAGCGGTGCAATTCGCTTGGTCCTAGCGGATTATGTGAACCGTATTGAAGGTAAAAAGCCTTGGGATATTGTCTATGGCAAACAGGTCCTGCCGTTGGGGGAATGGAGCCATGTTGTCGCCACATTCGAGGCAGGGGAAGTGCGGTTATTTGTAAACGGGGATGAGGATTCCCGTGCGGAAACCCATGTTCAACAACTCACCACTAGGGAGTACACCCATGACGATCTTCGGATCGGGGGCCATTGGAACGGACACTACCAATTCCATGGGGCGATGGACGATGTCCGGGTCTATAACCGGGCACTGTCGGGTGAAGAGGTGTCTGCCTTGCAAACACGCCGACCAACCCGGTATGCTTACTATGATGCCAGCCTTGGGTCCCTGCCAAATGTACAGGGTTTCCGTTTGATCGACAGTGCCCCGGAAAATGGTGTGCCACGGGTGTCAGAAGGGAAGTTATTGCAAGGGCCATCCACCAAAGAAGGGTACCAATACTGGACTAAGTCCGACATCCCACTGGACTTCCGTAAGGGCGGCATGGTGGCGGAATGGAAGGCCCGGGTGAAGCATTCCAACATCGGCCCGAAGGACAATGCTGGCTGGAAAGCCTCGTTTATCGACCAGCATGGACATCGTTTCCACATCTGCTTGGCCACAGACAAGATCCTATTCCTCAACGACAAGCCGGATGCCGATGTCACCATCCTGGATTTCGACACCACAAAAAAAATATACCACTACCGTTTCGCTGTGGATGACCAGATTGCTGCCCTCTATATTAACGGGGAAGCGGTGGTTACCGAGAAGGTTGGCAACACGGTTTCCCTGGAATCCATTCGCAACCGGGTTTACTTTGGCGACGGTTCAAATCAGTCAGGCAGCGAAGTGGAGTTGGAAGCTTTCTTTTATTCCAATGATCCTTCTGTATCCTCCCTCATCTCGTACAAAACTGATGTTGTTGAACCGCACCTTGCTCTGGAGGATAGGTAAGGTAGTGCGGTGAGGGGGAGCAAGTAGTGCGGTTTCCGAAACCGCCGTGACCACGACTCCCCCGTACGCCGAACAAAGGGGACCACTTCAGGGGGTGCAAACTGAGAACCTAAATCAGCGAATGCTCTCATAAAAAGCGACATTTTGTTTTGGCAAAGGAATGGAGGGAGATACATAGCCATAATGAATACGCTGAAGGCAGGAGTTTCATGATTCACTGCGACATTCTGAAGGAGATGCATCTCCTTTGGAAATTCAACACTCCTGCCCCCATGAAAAATGATTGAACCCATTATCCCTAAGGGATCAAAACCATTAGCTTGGGGTTAAGTGTGGAACGAACAACACCCCATGGAATGGCAAACACAGCAATGCACCCCGGAGTGGGTGCCAGCAAATTAAAGCTCTCCATCTATGCCGGTTAGGTTTTAACTCACATGTCTCGCAGATTTCCTCCTACGACTTACTGCGCAGCATTATGACTGCGTTGAGCTTGTTTCCTTCTTGGGTCTGGCTGTGCTTGGAGCCGTAGCTCTGTCTCGCTACGTAATTCCTTGATTCATACGGGTTCGGAGAGTGGGGAAGGGTACAGGAACTGCAAAGATACCAAGCGGGCTCATGTCAGGATATTCGGTATTGCCTGGGATCATAGGGCGAGGTAACTAGTGAAGGTTTTCAGGGAACCTTAATAAATACGAAACAGCACCTTATGAGTTATGTAGTTTTGACCAATCGTGAGAGGGAAGAATTAGTGG
>CAYSOI010000293.1:0-4225 GCA_964432425.1 uncultured Opitutales bacterium
TCCATGGTCAGTTTGCCTTCTTCGTCGAAGAGACGAATTCTCTTCAACTTTCCGTCTTCCAGAGTGTGCTCGTAGTCGGGTTTTCCGGTTTGGCGGTAGTGAACCCAGACACCGTGACGTTTTCCGTCCTGGTATTGCCCCTGTAATTTGAAGGGCTCTTTGCCTTTTTCGCCTGCATCATACCATTCCTGAAATTGGCCGGTCTTTGTACCTTGATTCCAATATTGGGCGGACCGTTTGCGACCACTTTTGTACCAGAACAAGGTCCAGCCATGTTGTTGCCCCATGTGGTAAGTGGACTCCGATTTCTTCATGCCACTTTCAAACCAGAATGTGGTCTTTCCATGCACCTTGCCCTGTTGGTAAATCTGGTGAGTGTGTGGTTTTCCATTTTCCCACCAGACCTGCGTGTTCCCGTGTTGTAAGCCGTCCTGATATTCCATCTGGAATTTCGGTTTTCCGCTTTTGTAGCGTTCAATGCCCAGGCCAGTAAAGGGTTTGTCTTGGCCCTGTAGGTAAATCTTTGTGCCCTTCAATTCGAGGTATTTGACCTCGTAGGTCGGTTTTTGAGGGGCAGGTTGATCTTGGGCGGTTATGGACTGGGTAGCTCCGAAGGCAGCAAGGGTGGCTAGCAACAGAATGAGGATTCGTTTTGTCTTCATCATGGGGAAATCTTTGTGATGTCAGTGATGGCAGGCAAGTTCTTTGGTACGAATTGGCAAAAAGGGTTTTCTTTAATAACGAAATGTCCAGGCAAACTTGAGTTGGGACTGATGAGTGGTTGGTTTCCAGTTTTCCTGAATGTCGACACCTTGGTTCATGACCAGAAAGACTTCGTTGCCCGGCTTGAAAATCCAACGCAAGCGGCTGTTGACTCCGACAGTATCGGTCAGGTTGTCGTATTGAGTGAGGGATCGCCAACTGAGGTTTGGGGTGAACTTCAGGTCGAGCCGGGCCGTGGCGACTTGGGTTGTGAAGTCAGCTTGGGGTAATTGAATGTCACTTTGGTTGAGGGAGGCGGCCAGAGAAATGGTTGGGTGAACTCGCCAAACCAATCCGGCTTCATATTGCTGAATGTCCCCATCCCAGAATTCACCGATGGCAAATTCCGTTTCGATGGCGAAAGGCTTTTGGTTGCTGGTTTCGTAGAAAATCAGGAATTTCGAAAAGGAGTAATCTTTGGCGGAAATGGTAGCCTGACCGCCGATATCAAAGGGTTCACGTAGGTCTTCCCGGTCATAGACCCAGATCATTTCCAGCTCACTGTTGTCCTTGCCTTCGATTTCAATGCCGGGTTCCAGATCAAGGTTGTCGAGATCATTGTCCAATGTGGTCGCCACATCAAAATCCCACTCCAGGTCGACATAATCCATCCAAGTGTTCACAGGTCTCAGACGGTATCGGTAGAAGAAGTAATACTGCCGCAAGTCCCATTGGCGTTGGTAACCCAGCGGTGGATCATAGTCCTTGTCGACATGATATCCGCCCAGTTGCAGAAGAAAGATGTCGTTTTGAATGTTGGTATGGTTGCCATAAATTGCAGGAGTTCCCGTATTCGAACCACTGTCAAAGATGCCTGCTGCATAGATGCTGGTTTTGAACTCTACCTGACGATCGGAAAAGTTGGAGTTGTGAAGATTGGCGTCTATTCCGAATACCGTCTTGTCGACGGAGGAGTCCGGGTCGCCATGAGTGGCAATGAATCCGATGCTGGATTCTTCGCCAACATCCACTGTCGCTCTGGCTACGGATAGATTCTTCTCACCAAGGGTTGGACTGGCTTTGGTTTGTGCATTGAGCAGGCCAAATTGAACTTTACCGGATCGGCCACTTACTTTGAAGGCGGTTTCAATCTCAATGGGGTTCCCATCTCCATCGAGACCTACTCTCCGAGAGAAAAAAGGCTGGATGCTGTTGAGCATGCCAAAGGTAAAGTTGGCATTATCCTGGAGAAAGAAATCTCGTTTTTCCGGAAATAGGAGAGGGTAGCGGGAGAGGTTAACCCGGCGCAGGTCGGATTCCGTCTCAGCAAAATCCATATTGTAACTCAAGGAAGCGGTGATCGAGGGCGTCACCTTGTAGAAAATATCAAAGCCACTGTTGAGGTCGTAGTCATCAAAGGGCTCCTCAAAACCGGTCTGCCGGGTGAAGGTAATGTAAGGTTTGAAATCGACGCCAAGCCCTTGCTCAAGGCCCTCGATATCCTTAAGTTCGCCCAATTGCCCAAGGGCATAAACATTGTCCCGGCGGAAAGGATTGTTCCAGCGAATGCGTTCATTCTTTCTGGCAATCAAACGCTCAAAGTTCATCCCCCAGGTGGTGACATCGGCTTCCATGGATAAGGTGCGGCTGGGGATGACCAATTCCGCAGACCATCCTTGATCATGGATAACGGCTTTCCCGTCCCAGATGCCGTCCCACTCACGACTGGCAGATCTCCAGGCTTTCTTCAATTGCCCATCCGTTCGTGCTCCACGAGGATTGATGGCAAAGAAGTATCCGTTTCGGTTGCTGTTGTAAGGATCGAGGACGAAATGAATGAAATCATCTGACCCCAAAGCGACATCCCGTTCCATTTGGTGAGCCACAATCTTTTCCGGTTCAGAATCAAAACATTGGATGCCCACATAAAGATTTTCATGATCATAAAGAAACCGGATTTCTGTACGCTCTGTAGGTTGTGCACCTTCCAATAACTCGACTTGTGTAAAATCATCACCCACCGGGGCTTTCGCCCAAATGGCATCATCCAGGGTTCCATCCAGAACAGGAGCCTCCTCTGTCGTAATCTTCAAGGCGTCCAGTGCCAGGCGATTACGTTCTTTCTCAGACTGCAGCAAACCTCCATGCAGGGAAAGGCATAGCAATAGGCAAAAGCTGGACAATTTCAGTTTCATCAAAAAAGGGGGCGGGATCATTCCTTGTTTTGTAATGGAGTCCAGTAACTTTCTTTTCCCTAATTCTCGAAGTTATGATATATACGTACGTTCTGATGAAGGGTGTTCTTTATGAATAAAATCTTATCTGCCTGCGTACTCCTGTTTGTTTCTCAAATCTCTGCCCATGCCGGAGAAATCAAACTTTCCACATGGATTGATGAAAACATCGAAGCCAAAGTCGCCAAGGAAGGGGCTCAGCTTTCTACACTTTCCGATGACGCGACATTTCTGAGACGGGCCTACCTCGATTTCGCAGGAACCCTCCCTACATCCAACAAAGTTCGTGCCTTCCTGAACGACAATTCAACGGATAAAAGGAGCCAACTTATCGAGGAACTCCTCTCCGCACCTACCTATTCGAAAAGAATGGCCGACGCCTTTCATGTCATGCTGATGGAACGCCGGGGGGAAGACGAAAACTGGCAAAAGTACCTCGAAGACGCCTTCGCCCAAAACAAGCCCTGGGATCAGATCGTTCGTGAGATTCTCAATCCGGATTTCATGGATGAAATTAACCGTGGGGCAGGGTACTTCATCACCAAACGCCTCACCAAATCCGGGCAACAACCCACCGACTATCCAGGGCTGACCCGGGATGTGGGCCGTCTCTTCATGGGGGTGGACTTACAATGTGCCCAATGCCACAAGCACCTCACCGTCAAGGATTACAAACAAATCGACTTCAATGGACTCTTCGTCGCGTACAAGAACCTGAAGCTCAATAATCCAACTGGTGACTTCAAAACTCCATGGGTCAGTGAGAACCTGGTCGACAAAGAATATGAATTCGTCTCCGTCTTCTCAGAGAAACGCAAGACCACCCCTCCACGTATACCTTTTGGCAAATCCATCCCCATTCCTGAACTCGACAAGGAGCAAATGTGGGAGGTCAAACCGGATCGCCGCAAGAAGGTCGTCGGCATCCCCGCCTTTCGCCCTCTGAAGGAAGTCTCCCTCAACCTGACAGCCAACGACAACCCCTGGTTTGCAAAGAACGCCGTCAATCGCATCTGGTTCTTGATGATGGGACGCGGCTTGGTGGAGCCTCTGGATCTGCAACATTCCAGTAACCCTCCCTCGCATCCGGAGCTCCTCGATCGACTTGCGGAAGAATTTGTCGCTCACAAGTACGATGTAAAATGGCTGCTCTCCCAATTGGCCAACACCCGAACTTACCAACGTTCGAGTCTGCTACCGAACGAGAAAGCTCCCTCACCTCAACTCTTCGCCACCGCCCTCGAAAGGCCCCTCACCGCTCTCCAGTTGCAAACCGCCTTTCTGCAAGC
>CAYSOI010000293.1:4325-5852 GCA_964432425.1 uncultured Opitutales bacterium
AACCGCCTGGAGGCCATTCAACAACTCACCTGGAGCCTCCTCTCCTCCATGGAATTCTTCGCCAACCATTGAGAAGGACGAATGACGAAATACCCAATGACGAAAATCTTACGACCCTCCTAACTCTCCACTCCCAACTCTCCACTCTCTACTCCCAACTCTCCACTTTCATTCATGAATCTCTGTAATCCACTCGAACACCAAGCCTCCCGCCGACAAATCCTTCAAGCCGGAGCGGTCGGAGCTCTAGGCGGCATTCTTCATCCACTCAATGCAGAGAAGCTGGCTCAAAACAACAAGCAAATCCTGTTCATCTGGCTCGATGGAGGAATCAGCCAACTTGAAAGCTGGGACCCCAAACCCAACACCCCTTTCGGCGGACCCTTTCGTTCCATCCCGACCTCCATCCCCGGCGTCCACTTTTCCGAATTGATGCCGCACACCGCCAAGATCGCTCACAAACTGACGGTCGTTCGCAGTCTTTGTACGCAAGACAATTCCCATTCCGCCGGTGTTGGACGAATTCAAAGAGGCGACCCCAAAAACCGCGGCGTCACTTATCCCTACTTTGGCTCAGCAGTGGCACATCTCATGGGCTCCACTCAATCCAAGTTGCCCCCCTATGTCTGGATCAAACCCGGAAGTGGCGGCTTCAAACCCTTCGATGCCGGATTCCTACCTCCAAAATACGGAGCCCTGGCATTCGGCGATGGCAAGCCCCCCGAGAACCTACTTCGCTTGGATACATTAACCAAAGAAAGCGATTCCATCCGCAACGCTCTCCGCGACAAACTGAACCAACGTTATTCCAGCAAGCGGACTAAACGATTTACCGAAGCCAACAATCATGTCTTCGACACTGCGGAACGGTTAATGGAACGCTCCGACATTTTCGACACTTCCAAAATCCCCGAAAAGGAAATGGAGCGATACGGCCGCAATGATCTCGGACTCCACACCCTCATTGGACGCAACATGATCGAAGCCGGAGTTCGGTTTGTAAAAGTCAACTCCTACGGTTGGGACACTCACGGCGATAATTTCAATGGCCAGGACCAACTCGTTTCCAAATTTGACCGAGCCTTTGCCGCCGTCGTCAACGACCTGGACGATAGGGGACTGCTCGACAACGTTCTCGTCATTGCCCTCAGCGAATTTGGCCGCACACCCCGCATCAATGGCCATGTGGGTCGCGACCACTGGCCCGAAGCCTGGTCCTTCGCCATGGCCGGTTGTGGCGTACAAAAAGGCGCCGTCATCGGCCACACCAACGCCCACGGCACATGGGTCGAAAGCGAAGCCTACGACATCGGTCACCTCTTCCACACCTGGTACCACGCAATGGGCATCAACTCCTACGACGCAGAATTCGACAACAACGGCCAACCCCTCCCCATCGCCCACGACGACATGTTTCCCATCAAGGAAGCGTTGCTGTAAAAATACCCAAGGAAAAGAAATACCCAAATACCCAAGGAACGAAATACCCAAGGGCATTGCATCACTCTCCACTCTCTACTCCCCACT
>CAYSOI010000294.1:0-5846 GCA_964432425.1 uncultured Opitutales bacterium
ACGTTTGATTGAATAAAGTTACGTCGATTCATGGTAGTTTTTTGTGATTGTTTTTCCGGATCTGTCCACCCAAGTCTTCGAAAAGATAGTCTGTGCCGGCCTGAAAATTCATAGTGTACTTTTTGCAGGATAGTGTCCCAATATTTGCCGTTAGCAACCTATCGCTGCCGATAGCCGACGAGTTTTACGAACTTTAAAAAAAAGATCCGATTAGACCAAGGTCCCAAGGTAGCCTCCTGTTGGAATGCTATCTTCACGGGTTCAAGTTGTTCATGAATTCATGCAATAGCGAGGGTGCAATTTCGATTGAAGGGGAACTTTCACAGTAATAGGGGCAGTACCCCCGTGCCTGCCCTTGCTTGAAGTGGCTATCGTGATTCTCAAAGTTAATTTCCAATTGGATTGATCGTATTTTCGGAGAGGCGATCTCCAGGTCGCCGGTAATGCAGGACTATAGTACGGCGACCTGGAGATCGCCGCTCCAATTTTGATATAAGAGTTTCAGAAACTTTTTATGAGAGATGCTATATCCAGTCGCGGAGCGACGACAGCATTTAGCTGCGGGTGGCGAACCCGCAGATAGCCGAGCACAACCAATCCCAGCCGTGAAACGGCGACAGCATGATAACTTCGCAGCCAGAAAGAATGGCTATCGCCGTTTCACGGCTGGGGTTTCTCCGGGCATAATCGCCTGCGGGCTTGCACCCGCAGCTACATGTGTTCGGCACTTCGTGCCTATAAGCCCGTTGGGTTATTTTCAGTGATGCATCCTGCCAGGGGGAAGGGGAGTTGCATTTGCGAATTCAAATAGTCAAAACCTGACTTTAACTCTGGTCTAATGGGATCGTTTGGTTTGGTAGGCCAATTCACCCAGTCTTGCGAGGGTCGCTTCATAGCATCACCTTGTCTATTGACAATGCAGGTTTTACCAGCTTCCCAGCCTTTTCCAACAGGCTCTTTAATGAATTCATTGAGCTCAGGATGATTCGTTATTTTTCCGGCTTTCGCGTCCTATTCGATGCGTGTATCGAAACGCTGGGCAAGAACACCAAGCAGGACAAACTCTGTTAGCTTAGAAGCATATGTAAAGTTTGACCCAGGTTCAGGTCCCTCACCTTTGATCGCACGCAACCATTCACGGAACAGTCCACCATACACACGCGGAATCGTTTCCTTGGGTGGATTGGTTGCAAAATACGATCAAAGTGAAAGTTTCCAGGGTTTCGGTTTGTTGTTATCATGTAATTCTAGTTCCGAGTGTCGGGGTAGAAATGGAAAGATATGGCACTTAGAATCTACAACATGATAAAGCAAATAGAAGCTTGTCGGGGAAAGTAGGAATTCCTAACGTATTTCAAATAGCTTTCAAAACAGCACTGGTGGTAGAAGCCCCCTAGATTGAAAATGGAAGGATTACCCAGGGCATCCAAGGAATAGAATCTATAATCGAACCCCTGAAATAACATGTCATCAGAAACAGAAAGCCCTGAATTGGTTTCCAACGAAGAATCCCAGGAATGGTGCAAGCTATCCCTCTACGGGTTTTGGCGGTTGCGGCAAAACATTGGCTTACGCCTGGAAGGAGGACGCGTGAATTGGGTAAACTTCGAAGAGGCCTTATTAAACGATCATTGGTATAAGCTGACCGGTGAGCACAGTGCCCGCAAGTTCCAGTCCAAGAGAAGCTCAGTGTGCAAAAGTAGCTTTAAAACACCACCCAAGTTCTCTTTCTTGGCCATGAATAAAAGGCTGATAGCGTAGGCGGCCAAGATACCAGAAATATTCACTGAAATCGTTACGAAGGCAATCCAGATTCTACCCACCCAAATGCCTCTTGCCCATCACCAGGCCAAATACTTTGCCCATGCACTCTCATTACAAGATCCAGAGGGTATCGGTCGTTTGTCACAATCTCTCTTCGACGCAAAGGAGATCCTCATTTGTTCCTACGCCTTCGCAAACCGCCACCAGGACGAAATCCGTAGTGTTCCGTTCGATCTGGCCGTCATCGACGAGGCTCAAGCCCAGGCAGACCAGAACGCCCAACACCCCCAGATCAGCATCACCGCCCTCACTGGGGAGATTGAAGAACTAGATAAACTTATCAAACAGGGACTGCGTATTTCCATCGAGACCAAGACGAAAGAGTTGCTAACTGCACTCAGGTTCGACTTCGACAAGATGATGGAAACCGGTGCCAACGAACGTGCCCTACGAAACCAAGCACGCCAAGCCGAGACACTGGAGGAGCAACACCAACTCCAGGACGACATCCGCAGCGCCGAAAAACGAAAACGCCGTGCTAGGCGCGAGATAGACGACATCGAGGACGACATCGAGGACCAGCGCGACCAACTTATCTCCGACTTGGAAGGCCGGCTCCACCAAGGGCAAGAAGGACACACCCATTTCACCATCCGTTTCCAAGTGGGTTGACCAGGCGAGTTTGTTTCTTTTCGATCAGATTTTAGCCTTTCTTCTATCCGCCAACTGGCATTTCCTTCCAACCACTTTTTCTTCTTCATGAAAATCGAAACCTTACGCATCAATAACTTCAAGGTTTACAGAAACTTCGAGCTGGAGCACCTGCCCCAGTTTTGTGTGTTCCTGGGAAAAAACGGTAGTGGGAAAACTACCCTTTTTCGCATCTTCGCATTCCTCAAGTCATGTCTCGCCACCAATGTCCGAACCGCACTTAACAAGGAAGGGGGCCGCAATGGTTTTCGTGAGGTCCTTACCCGCTGTGCTACCGAACAGGTCATCCGGATTGAAATACAGTTCCGGATGGAGATTACCGGTCGTGAACGCTTGGTAACCTACATTCTGGAGATTGCAGAGAACGAGAAGTCCAGCCCCTTCGTCCGCCGGGAAATCCTCCGCTACAAGCGCGGCGAATATGGCTCCCCTTACCACTTCCTCGACTTCTCCAACGGCAGTGGCTATGCCATCACCAACGAGGAAGACTTCAGTAAAAAAGATACCGAACTTGACCGTGAGTATCAAACCCTCACCTCCTCTGACACCCTCGCCATCAAGGGCCTTGGGCAGTTCGAGCGTTTCAAGGCAGCCCAGGCCTTCAAAAACCTCATAGAAAACTGGCACATCTCCAACTTTCACATCAACGACGCCCGGGGCGTCAAAGACGATGAAGACGCACGCCACCTCTCCGCCAGTGGTGATAACCTTCCCGCAGTCGCCCGCTTCCTCTTTGAACAACATGAGGATATCTTCAAATCGATTAAGGAAAAAATGCGTCAGCGAGTGCCTGGCGTTGAGGACATCGAGGTCAAGCTAACCGAAGACGGACGGCTCCTCATGCGCTACCGCGATGGTTCTTTTGAGGATCCATTCATCGACAAAAACGTCTCCGACGGCACCATCAAGATGTTCTCCTACCTCATCTTACTGAACGATCCGAAGCCACACCCGGTTCTCTGCGTTGAAGAGCCGGAGAACCAACTCTACCCGGAGTTAATGACCGTCCTCGCCGAGGAGTTCATGGAATACTCCCGGAAAGGTGGACAAGTCTTTGTTTCCACGCACTCACCCCAGTTTCTCAATGCTGTTGGCATCGGGAATCTATTCATCGTCGAGAAAGAGGAGGGAACCTCCGACATTTATCGCCTCCAGGATGACCCGCTCATCCGGGAACAGATGGAGGCTGGCTGGAAAGCTGGGACACTCTGGGATCAAGGCCACATGGTTGGTGCGAAACAACGAATCCTGTCCAAGTAAAACCACTTGCCATGCTTGTCTTCCTAACCGAGGAATCGTCCATGACCCCTGTATTACGCCAGTTGCTCCTGGAGCTGTGGCCTGACGCGACGGAAGGATTCGATTGGCATATCATCGCCCACCAGGGGAAGGCCGACCTAGAAGCCAACATGGCAAAGAAAATGGAATCGTGGAACTACAATTCCCCCCATTTCATTATCCTTCGCGATAACGATGGGGGAGATTGCACGGCACTCAAAGCACGGCTTCGCGAACTCATCGAGCAGACGGGTAAACCGCACCACATCCGGATTGTCTGTCAAGAGTTGGAAGCCTGGTTTCTCGGGGATCTCGCAGCGGTTGAGGCGGCCTACCCAGGAAGCAAGGCGACTACTCTGGAGAACAGAAACCAGTACAGACATCCTGACCGCCCTTTCAACGCCAGCCAGCTTATCGACAACCTCACTGGAACCTTCGCCAAAGTGGCCCGTGCTGAACAGATTGCCGCACATTTGGATATCAGCTCAAACCGCTCCCGCAGTTTCCAGGTCCTCATCCGTACCCTGCAACAGCTCATACCGAATCACTCTTAGATTTTATCCCATGCCAGAACCCCGAGGGCGAAGCGATCCTCATTTTCTGGCGTCGCCTCGAAGCCAACCCCGATGTCGAGCAGTGCAACAAGATCGACTGGCCCGTGACCGACAACGGGGATCTGAAAGCCTTCGCCGCTACGAATCGCGGCACTGCCCGCAGCCTCAATCCTGCCGACACGGAATTCCACGCCATCCCCCGGCTCCGGCGTGCCAACCGCCTGCGTACGATCCACGCTTCGCTCGCGGGTACCGATGCCCACCCGCTCATCTCCAGCTCGGTTTTCCATTATGAGTTCGAGTTTATCCACCCTTTCAGCGATGGCAATGGCCGGATCGGCCGTCTTTGGCAGATCCTCATCCTCTCCCAGTGGAACCCCTTGTTTGCCAGGCTCCCGGTCGAAACTGTGATTCGTGATCGCCAGGCAGACTACTACCGCGTCTTGAGTGACGGCGGCAGGGCAGGGAATTCCACCGCTTTTATCGAATTCCTGTTGGATTCCCTCCTCACAGCACTCCGGGAAACTCATGCTACCGATCAAGTGGGCGACCAACTCACCGATCAAGTCAAAGCTCTTTTGCTTACCCTTGCCAAGGCTGGGGTTCCCCTGTCCACAGCTTTGCCGATGTCGCACTCTGGCAGGAGATCGCCACTGACTTGGTGCTGAAGTATATCCGCAAGTTCTACGACTACCACCGCGACGAACACGATGCGCCGTTCCAGAAGTACCGGACAATCCAAGAAATTCTCGATGACCCCGGCGAGACCTACAATGCACAGTTCCTGAGGAACCTGCGCACTGAATACCTGGCAACCCTCGACAAGAGTCGTGACCAACTCATTACCGACCTAGGGGTGATCAAGGCCAAGCTGGAGGGCGGGGAGTTGACCGAGTACAACGCCTACAATGTCGAACTGTTCAACTTTTCAAACCATCTCTACCAACCGCTCATCCACGTCGCAGAGGGAGAGCTGAAGGTCTCCATCAAACCTGCCGCGCTGAACAAGCACGAGAAGCAGTTCTGCCACGACCTAAAAGCATGGTGCGACCGCGAGGCGAACGGCTTCCTCGCCGACAAAGAACTGTATTTATTACGCAACCAGAGTCGGGGGAAGGGGATCTCCTTTTTTGCCGAAGGTGGATTCTATCCCGACTTTATCCTCTGGATAATCAAAGGAGGGGAACAACATATCTACTTCCTCGATCCACACGGCCTGCGACACGCCCGAGCCTTCCAGGACGCCAAGATCCGATTTCACCAGACGATCAAGGAGATTGAGCAGGAGCGCCTGAGTGATCCCCAGGTGACACTGGATTCTTGGATCATCTCTCCGACTCACCGAGTCGACATCGAGCACTGGTCAGACAACAAGGATCCACAGGACTTTTTAGATCATCATGTTGTCTTCATGTACGACGAACCAGAAGGCTACATCGACCAGATTTTGCGGGGCGGTGGCATAGCCAAGGATGTTGGGTTGCTGCCATTGTAAGTGATTGTGTAGAACCGATTGACAGGGCTGCGTTCGCCATCATC
>CAYSOI010000295.1:0-5793 GCA_964432425.1 uncultured Opitutales bacterium
TCCTGGTTGCGATGGGTTGCGAGTTGGTCCTTGAGGGTGCTTACCCCACGCAGGTCTGGGGAGAGTGGCTCGACATCCGGTGGTGGCGGTGGTGGGGGTGTGCCGAGAATGTTTTCGAGTACGTAGACGCCACGGACAATTGGAGAGGTATCTACGCCGTTGGCAGTGACAGTCATTACCGAGGGCATGGTCAGCAATCCTCCACGTCGTGGATCGTCCAGCTTGACCTTACGAAAATGCTCCCCCACCACTTTCTGCTTATAGATCAACTCACCGAGCCGGTTATTCATGAAAGTGTAGTCGGAATCAATCAGATCGCGGATGGGGCCGTTTTCCTCAAGGAGGTTACGGAAGAATGCATCGACCTGTGGGACGAGATCGTCCTTTACCCTGAAGTAATGCCCGTATGGCCCTCTTTTGTCTGGAGCCATGGTCCCCAACTCGTAGAGCTTCAGCCAGCGTTCGGGAAAGTGCCGGATGAACGCCGCCGCCTTGGGGTCTTCCAGCATCCTCTCGGTCTGCCGACGTAGCTCTCCGGGATCCGACAATCTGCCTGCCCGGGCGAGTTCCATTAACGCATGGTCCGGCATCGAGGACCACAGGAAGTAGCTCAGGCGGGAGGCCAGGGAAAAGTCGTCCAGCTTGCCCGGCTTCTGCCTGAGGTAGATGAAGTCCGGCGAACAAAGGATGGCTGCATAGGCACCTTTCATTGCCTGTTGGCGGGAATCGCCGTCGGCTTCCAATTGTTTTGCAAGATCCACATAGGCTTCGACTTCTTCGAGGGCTACGGGGCGGCGGTAGGCTCGTTCTGCGAAAGCCCGGAAGAGTTTGCTCAGATTGGTCTCTTCAATTGGTCCTTTCCCGTAGAGGGCGGTGTGGCTTTTTGGGGGCCACTCTGAGGGGACGGGTTCAATCCGGAAACTATGGAGACGAAGGGTCGGCCCAAGGTAACCTTTCTCGAACAAAATGTCGGCGACTTGCTTTTTGAAGTCCTTTTGCTTGCGGTCGATTTTCTTGTATTCTTCCGGGTACCATTGCTCTAATAAAATGTGCCAGGCATTATGCCGGAAGGATGGGCCGTTTTCCCAACCGATCCATGCGTTCCATGGTTCGTCAATCCAGGTTTCGAAGGAGAAGGTGCGTTTTTTACCGTCTCCGGGGAGGGTGAAGCTTTCGAGACGATGGTGTCTCGCCCCTCGCTGGTGTTCGTGGCGTTCTACATAAAACCCCACTTCAAAGGGTTCCTCCATGTTGGTCCGTCCCTGCAGGACCAGGTTGCCTTCGCGTACCGTCCAGTTCCCCCAAGCTCCTTCCCTCGGGTTGTGGGCAGAGACTTCAACGGTGATCCGGTAGTGAGCCGGTCGGCGGATTCCCTTATGATATTTGTCCGGTACAATCCGGTTATAGCGGTCCCAGCGTTGGAAGACCTCGTCATAGGGATCCCCTTTGTCCCGCTGGTATTTGCCCAGGCTGCTTCCGTGGAGGGTTTTTGTACAGATCGGGGCGGTGAAGGTCTCTGCAATAAACGGTTTTTGCGGTTCATTGTGTGTCGACATCTCGATTGTTTCCTCCGCAGCTTTGATCAGCATCTTGAGAAGGAAATCGGACATGACCAGGGCGTCTCCAATATTGTCGAACCCCTCAGCCTCCTCATCATCCTGAAAACTTCGTGTGGGTTCGATCGTCTTGTGGGCGGTAATGCCGTTGCCGTTAAAGTCGTAGAGGCCGGAAACGACTGAGGGTGCGAAGTCCGGATGATTGATGTAAAAGAGGTCGCGTAGGGTGTTGCGGAGTTCGAATTTATTCAGACGCCGGATCACTGCCTGGCCCCCTGTGCTCTTGCGGGCTGCATAGGTTTCCTGGAGCTTTGCCGTCAACGACTCGATCACCTTTGCTGTTTTCCCGAATGGTGGTTGCATCGCCTTTTTGGGGGGCATTTCGCCTAGGTTGAGTTGGTCGAGAATAGCCTGCCAGGACTCAAGGGTAGGAAGGTCTGTAAGGTCGTTCCCAAGTGTATCGAAGCGATAGTCGCCCTTTTGTTTTTCGGCTCCGTGGCATTCGTAGCAGTACTGCTTTAGAAACGGTCTATGGGAATCCAGCAACGGATCTGCCGAGGTAAACCCGACCCAAGCCAGGGAGATCAGCCAGAGGTGTGTCCGCATCACGCCCTCCATTCGAGCCCGGTCAGTGTACCAGTGCTGGTTCCAAACTGATCTACTTCCAAGCCAAAGTTTTGCAGCATGGAGAGAAGTAAATTACAAGCCTTCACACGATGCCCCTTCTCCGCCGGGAGGACCCTGTGTTCACCGAGTTTGAATCCACCCCCAGCCAGGACGAGTGGCATGTTTTTGCAGGAATGTGTACCTGTCGCCATGCCGCAGCCAAAGAGAACCATGGTGTGGTCAAGTAACGTGCCTCCATTGATCGGGTCCTCCTTGGCTTTCAGTAAATCGATGAGGTAGGCCATTTGGGCAATCTGGTTTCCCTCGATCAGCTTGAGGGCTTCAGTCTTCTCCGGGAGTTCGCCGTGATGGGAAAAGCCGTGGTAGCCTCCGTTCAGCCCGAAGTCTCCATTGGCAAATCCACTGGCAAGCGTCAGGACTCGGGTGGAGTCCGTCTCAATGGCCAGAGCGATGAGCTCCATCATAATCTCCATCTCATCGGCAGTTTTCGGTTGGGGGCGGGGCTCCGGCATATCGGTCTTTGGCTTTGGTCGGTCCAACCACGGATACTGCTGGTCAATCTTCTTCTCCAGGCTGCGGACTGAATCGAGGTACTCGGCGAACTTGTCTTGATCCCTTTTCCCGAGTTCACGATTCACCGCCTTTGCTTTGTCCAGTACGGTGTCGAGAATACTGCCGTGCCGTTTCAGGCGTAACCGATCTTGCTTTTTGGCATCGGCGGAGTCTTCCCGAAAAAGTTTGCGATACATGCTGGTGACATCGATGGATGGCACTTGTACACCAGTACGGGTGAAACTGGTCTTATTGGACTCCTTCACTTTAAGGGTCATGGATGGATAGCGAGTAGCTGCACCCACAAACTCAGCCGCCTTCTGGTCCATGCTGATATTGCCTTCAGGAAAGCTCGATGCCATGTCCGGGCGAATCCCGTTGAGGAAAGTTGGTACGCAGACGTGGCCGCCGGTTAGGCCGTGATCGAGATTAGAGAAGACGGTAAAGTCCTTCCGGTGTTTCTCCAGCGGTTGCAGCGTTGGTGGTATGTCGTAGTCTGCACCGACCTGGCTTTGGTCAGGGAAAAAAGCTTTCTGGTAGACACCGTAGTTGTTGGACAAGCAGACCATTCGCTTCACAGGTTTCTTACCGGCGGCTGCACTGGCGGCCGGCATCATCGCTTCCAGCATGGGGAGGGCTAAGCTAACCCCTCCAGCTCCTTTGAGAAATGTCCGTCTTTGAATTCTTGTCTTCATGATCACTTTATCGGTTGGCTGTGACTGGTGATATAGGACATCTCTTCAACTTTTTGACATATATGCCCAAACGCAGATCCAGTTGATCTGTGTCGCAATCCTTGGCTGTCTCGGCTTTAGGGTAGTTCCAAACTGAATACTGTGCGGGGCTAACCAACACCCGGGAGACTAATCGGTGGGGATTGATTCATCTTCCGTTTCATGATTCCGCTCTATCGTAAGGAGTGCACTGTCAATCAGGTCGAGTGCAGAGCTAAATCTGCCGTCCACGTAGTAGAGTGCCCAGACTTCCTTGCCCTCTTCGTCGTCCTCTTCCTGCTGGGGGTAGCCGAGGAGATCGAGGATTTGGAATGTGACTGGATCCCAGTTCTCGATTTCGACGGAGTATACCAGTGAAGGTTGGTCGTCCTTGGGGTCATCAATTTCGATGAGAAGGCGATAAGGCATCGGGTTGTCAGGGTCGGCAGGCAAGATGTATTGCTCTGGATCAAAGGAACTGAGCTGGGTCGGTTGAGTGACCGCATCCACTCCCAATTCGTCGGCCAATTCTTTACCTGATTTGGCTGCCTTTGCCTTGGCTTTTTCCCAGCCTCTTCTTTTGAAATCCCAGTACTTCAAGGCTTCCCGGCCTTTGGTTGAATCCTGGGGTTCCTGAAGGGTTTTGATGTGATATTGCGATGCGTTTTCGAGCCATATTGCCATGTAAGGCGGGTTTTCCGTATCGTATGCACCGCCAGCCCTCACTTCCAACTTCATTTTGTAGCTGGGTGACGGGCTGTATTGGTACTTCATGCCATCATCGTTCAATTCAAAACGGTCGAGTGCAGGGCCAAGGTTTTGGCTTAGTCCCAGAATCTTTTTGATAGGTGTGGGTTGCCACAGGAAGAGAGCCGTAAGGGCAAGTGTGATACCTGCTGTCAACCAAGGCATCTTCGTCCTCAAGTACTTCCAGAGCGGAGTGGAGTTGTTGGTCACATGAAGGGCAACCAATATCACAAAGACAAAGCCTACCAATGCATGCAAACCAACGATCTGGATGGAAAACGGACGGAAGAATGCGATGATCCCAGTGATGGACAGGACCAGAAAACTGAATGCGGTGAAAAGTGAGACGAAGCTTCGTTTCATATTTGTTATGAGGAGCTAACGGAGGGGGGACTTTCTTGTCCCCCTTTTTCTTCCGGGGCCAGGAATGTCACCGCTCTCAGGAGTGCTACGCCTTCTTGGGCACGATCTGGCCGTGTTCTTCCAGCAACGCATGGATGTCGGCCAAGGGCACTTCCTTAGGAGTGGTTCCCTGTTTGGCGGCCAACGAAGCGGCAGCTCCGGCGGCTTGTCCCATGCCCATGCAGGGGGCTTGCACACGCAGTCCGGAGTTGGCGAGGCGGTCACTGCTGAGGCAACGACCGGCCACCATGATGTTGCGGCTTCCCTTGGGAATGAGTGCTCCTAACGGAATAGTGGGGACAGTTCCGGGTTTCAAAGGCTTGGGCCGAACTCCGGTTTTGGTATGTAAATCAACCGGATAGAAGGCGTAGGAAATGGCATCGTCAAAGAGCTTTCCGGATGTGTAGTCATTTACGGTGATCAGAGTTTCTCCGAGGATGCGGTAGCTCTCGCGGAAACCGGTCTCGGGCTGCAAGTGCATGAGGCGTTGCTTCTTCTCCCGGACTCTTGCCAGGATCGACTTCCGGCCGGTCAGGTTGGCGAGGGTTGTGGTGCGGGAGTTGGTCGAGTCCGCCCCGTGTACGTACAGGCGGTGAAGTTGCTTACTTGACGGGTTGTGGGCACTTCCTAATTGAAAAAGATAGGAGCCGGGTTGGCGTTCGTTTTCACGTAAGCGTTCATAGCCAAGTAAACCGACGACTTCCGCTCCGCCTGTGCAGTCGATGATCTGTTTGCAGTTCACTCGCCGATGAGTTCCAAAACCTACGCAGTCCACTTGCCAGCCGGTATCTGTCTTTTGCACGGATTGGGGAAATTCGTAGTAGGCCAGCTCGACACCTGCTTTCTGGCATTTTTCTTCGGCGAGAAGGGCGTAGATGAATTGATTCACATGCACTTGATTCATCCAGTGCCGGGAGGGAACCTTGGCAAAGTTCGGGAGTTTTCCGCCATCGAGTTCCACGCTTTCCTTAACGAGCTCCCAACCGATTCCGGCGATGACCTGCTTGCCCCAGGCATCAAACAAACCAGGGAAGGCAACACCTCCAGTGGTGGTGGTCCCTCCGAGTTGGGCGTTGCGTTCTACCAGCAAAGTCCTGGCCCCTGCCCGCCCTGCCTGAATCGCGGCAATGGTGCCAGCGGTTCCGCCTCCGACTACCAGCACGTCGACTTCATTGGTGACTTCTGGAGCCAAGGAG
>CAYSOI010000296.1:0-5761 GCA_964432425.1 uncultured Opitutales bacterium
CGGAATGAAGTGGATCGGTTTATTCTGCAAAGGCTCAAACAGCAGAAGCTTTCCCCTTCTGAGGAAGCTTCCCCATTGGCTCTGATTCGCCGGGTGACTTATGATCTGATTGGGTTGCCTCCAACACCAGAGGAGATCGACGCGTTTGTTCGGGCTTATCAGAAAGATTCGGAGGCGGCGTACGTTGCCTTGGTGGATCGTCTGCTCGATTCCCCTCACTACGGTGAAAAGTATGCCCGGCATTGGTTGGATGTGGTCAAATACGCGGACACTTGCGGTTACGACAAAGACAAACTTCGTCCCAATGCCTGGCCCTATCGGGATTACGTGATCCGGTCGCTCAATGAAGACAAACCCTACCCCCGCTTCATACAGGAGCAGATTGCTGGTGATGCCCTCTTCCCCGGAAATCCGGATGGAATCCTAGGCCTCGGGTTTCTGGCCACGGGGCCGTGGGACTTCATCGGCCATGTGGAAGTCAGTGAAGCCAAGATCGATGGAAAAATCGCCCGCAATCTGGATCGGGATGACATTCTGTCCAACACGATGAACACGTTCTGTGGCGTCACGATTCAATGCGCAAGATGCCACGAGCATAAGGGTGATCCGATCACAATCGAACACTACTACAGCCTCCAATCTGTCTTTGCCGCCATCGACAAAGCGGACCGCAGTTACGACGTAGATCCCAAACTCCAACAGCAGAGAATCGATTTGGAAACCCAACTGGCACAGCTCAAAAAGGAAAAATCTTCCCTGGAAAAATCGATACAGAAAACTGGCGACCCGGAGTTGAGCAAACTTCAGAAACAAATCCAGAAACTTCAGGCTCAAACAGGCCCGGTTGCCAAGACCGCGGAACACGGCTACCACAGCCATATTGTAAAAAGTCCGGACCAAACCAAATGGGTCCAGATCGACTTGGGCCAACGGATTGATATTCGCAAAATCATCCTTCATGCCTGTCATGATAATTTTGGAGGAATTGGTGCAGGTTTTGGCTTTCCGCAAAGGTTCAAGATTGTGGCTTCCAATCGTGCGGATTTCTCCAAGTCGGAAACCCTGATTAACGAGACTGAAAACGATTTCCTCAATCCGGGGCTGACACCGGTTGAGTACGGCACGATCTCTTCCGCCCGCTACATTCGGGTAGTTGCGACCAAACTGGCTTTACGCTCCAAAGACTACATCTTCGCCCTGGATGAAGTAGAAGTCCTGGATGAAGGGAATAAAAACCAGGCACTGAAGGCCAAGGTTACCTCGCTCGATAGCATTGAAGCCCCTGTCCGCTGGCGACGCACGAACCTGACGGACGGTCTTTGGGCCAAAGCTCCTGACAGTCAGGCCGCAAAGCAATTGGTAGAACTGAAGAAGCAGGAAAAAGCCCTGCTCGACCAACTGCACACACCAGAATACAAAACCAAACTGGCCCACTTCAACAAGGCGATCCAACAAACCGAAGAATCTCTGAAAAAGCTTCCAGTCGGCAAACTGGTTTATGCTGCGGCCACGGACTTCAAGCCACGCGGCAACTTCAAGCCCACCAAGGGCAAGCCACGCCCCATTCATGTTCTGCGTCGTGGTGACGTCAATCAGGTCGGTAAGCCCGTTCGCCCAGGAACGGTCCCCTTGTTTGAAGCAGAAGACTGGAAGTTCAATTTATCGGAAAACCATCAGGAATCCGAACGGCGTGCCGCATTGGCCAAATGGATTATCCGCAAGGATCACCCTTTGACCTGGCGGGTCATCGCCAACCGTCTCTGGCAATGGCATTTTGAAAAGCCCCTGGTTCCCTCTCCCAATGATTTTGGAGAACTGGGGCAGCTCCCAACACATCCGGAACTGCTGGACTGGCTGGCCATGTACTTCCGGGACAATGGCGGGTCCTTCAAAAAGGTTCATCGTCTTATTCTGACTAGTGCCACCTATCGCCAGGCTTCCAACAGTTCCAATGCCAGAGCGATGGAGCTGGATGCCCAGAACAAACTGCTCTGGAAGATGAATCGCCGTAAACTCTCTGCGGAGGAGATTCGGGATTCCGTCCTATCCGTTTCAGGCAAACTCAACTTGCAGCAGGGTGGACCAGGGTTCTACCTTTTCAAACTGGAAAAAACGGCCCACTCTCCCCACTACGAATACCATAAGTTCGACCCGGAAGATTCGGCCAGCCACCGGCGTTCCATTTATCGTTTCATCGTTCGGTCTCAACCCAACCCTTTCATGACGACGTTGGACTGCGCCGACTCCAGCCAATCGACCCCGATCCGCAATGAAACATTGACCGCCCTTCAGGCCCTTTCCCTGCTCAACAATAAGTTCACTCTCGTGATGGCTCAAAACTTTGCCAAACGTCTTCAACAGGACGCCAAATCCCTTGATGAACAAATTCAATGGGGGCACCGGTTGCTGACCGGCAGAACCGCCAATCCCGAGGAGATGGCCCTGATGAAGTCCTACGCCCAGCAACACGGCTTGCCGAACCTCTGCCGAGCCCTCTTCAGTCTTTCCGAATTCACTTACCTGGACTAATGCCATGCAACGCCGCCACTTTTTAGAAAATTCCACCATTGGCTCCCTCGCCTTGTCTTCTTTGCTGGCCAAAGAAACGCATGGCATCAGCACTCCTGCGGTGGATACGCGTCATACTCCCCCCCGAGCCAAACGGGTGATCCAACTGTTCATGGCAGGTGCAGCAAGTCACCTGGATATGTTTGATTACAAACCGACTCTGGAGAAGATTCACGGCCAGAAATCGGACTTCGGTGAGCACGTGGAAGCGTTTCAAAACGGGTTGGGGCCCTGGATGAAATCTCCATTTGAATTCAAGCCTTACGGAAAATCCGGCAAGATGCTCAGCTCGATTGTTGAGCCACTCGGAGCGGTTGCCGACGACATTGCTTTCGTGCACAACATGGTTGGGAAAACCGGTGTTCACAGCCAGGCAACCTACCTCCAGGCCACTGGTTTTCAAATACCCGGATTTCCCGGCGCCGGTTCATGGGTGAGCTATGCACTGGGCACAGAAAATGAAAACCTGCCCACCTTTGTCGTGTTGCCCGACCATCGCGGGTTTGCCTCCAATGGTCCCAAGAACTGGGCTTCTGCCTTTCTCCCGACGCATACCCAAGGCACAACCATCTTTCCGCAAAGAGAGAATCCTATTGAAGACCTGCACCCAAGGTCCGGGTTTGTGACACCGAAAAGTCATCAGGATGCATTGCAACTGATCAACCGCCTCAATCGTCAGCATCAACAAGCCCGGCAAGCTGACTCGCGACTACTGTCACGCATTCGCTCCTACGAACTGGCAGGCCAACTCCAGACCTCCGCCACCGAAGCTCTCGATATTTCCAAAGAACCTAAGCACATTCTCAAAATGTACGGGGTGGACAATCCCAAGACTCAATACCCGAAGGACATCAACCCCGAAGAAGAAACAGAATACTTTGGTCGCAAATGCTTGATTGCCCGTCGCCTCATCGAACGCGGCGTCCGTTTTGTGCAAATCTGGAGCGGCAATGACAACAGCTTCCCACGCCGAAATTGGGACAGTCACGAAGACATGGAGCGGGATCATCCGTCTCTGGCCCTTGGTATGGCCAAAGGTACGGCGGGTTTGATCCAGGATCTCAAACAACGCGGACTTCTCGAAGACACCATCATTCACTGGACGACCGAGTTTGGCCGTATGCCCAGTTCCCAAAGCGGCAAAGGCCGTGACCACAATCCCTACGTCTTCACCAACTGGCTGGCCGGAGGCGGCATCAAGGGTGGCACAACTTATGGGGAAAGTGATGAATGGGGCTACAAACCCCTGAACCGGGCCAATCCCACACAAGTCTACGACATTCATGCCACCCTGCTTCACCTTCTCGGCATCGACCACGAACGCCTGACCGTCAAGCACAACGGCATTGATCGCCGCCTTACTGATGTGCACGGTCACGTCATCAACGAGATCATCGCCTAATCGCCGCAATGTGTGGAAGATTTGCCTTTGCTACAAAACGGGAAAAGCTGGAGAAGCAGTTTTCGGTGGAAAACCTTGTCGCGGAGCCACCACCGGAGTACAACATCACGCCCTCCCAACCGGTTCCCATCATCCGGGACAACAATGCCTACGGACGATACCTGAGCATAGCACAATGGGGTTTGGTTCCCTTTTGGGCAAAGGATCAGAGCTTCGGAGCCCGTACCTTCAATGCCCGATCTGAAACCGTTCGGGAAAAACCCTCTTTCAAGCACTGCATTCGACGAAAGCGTTGTATCATCCCCGCCTCAGGCTTCTACGAATGGCACACTCTGGGTGAATTCAAGCAGCCTCACTACATCTCGATGAAAGATGGTTCTCTGCTGGCACTGGCCGGGCTGTGGGACCTTTGGGAAAAGGAAAACCACATTCTGGAAACCTGCACCATCCTGACCACGGAGGCCAACAGCTTCATGAAACCCATTCATGACCGAATGCCCGTAATTCTGGAACCATCCAACTACGCAACCTGGCTCGACAGCAGGAATGAACATCCAGATGCATTGTTAAAACAACTCCCCTCTCAACAGCTACAATCCTGGCCGGTATCCAATCTCGTCGGAAACCCCAGAAACAATTCCCCTGAATTGACCCAGCCGAACTCAGTTAACTAATTCCGAACACAATTGGAGCCTAATGGAAACAGGACTCCAATAGGTATCAGCCAAACAACTTCGCTATCGGAACACCGCCATCGGTGATGGGCACAGGTCGATCTCCGGCATGAAGTTCCTTCGAGGGATTGACGCCCATAGCGGCCAGAATCGTCGCATGATAATCCGGCAACGAAACCGGGTCCTCCACGATCTTCATCGCCAGTTCATCCGATACTCCGTAGGCCCCACAATGGTTTAAGCCACCTCCTGCCAACAAAAGACTGAAGCACTTGGAATGGTGACCGCGACCACCACCCCCATCAAACTTTGCCGGACGGCCAAATTCCGTACCAATTCCGATCAGAGTTTTGTCCAACAGATTATTGGCCTTGAGATCCGTGATCAACGTAGTCAGAGCACTGTCGAGTTCCTTGATCAGAAGATGCTGTTTCAATTGCCCGGCATTGTGAGTATCCCAACCTGTTCCATTGAGAAAATTAAGGTTGTGGGAAACTTCCACAAAGCGAACTCCACGTTGCACAAGTCGTCGGGCAAGAAGGCAACGTTGCCCAAATTCGCCACCATATTGCTGACGCAGGTCTCCGGATTCTCCAGCGAGGTCAAAGGTATTCATAAACTTCGGCCCCGCCAGTTCCAGGCTTTCTCCTAGTACGGTATCATAATCCTGGATTTTTCGATCCTCCCGGTTTTTGCTGACGTATCCCTTCCGAAGGACACTCAATAAATCTTCACGACGCTTCCATCGGGAACTGATCACATTATCGGGTCTTGCCAAACCGGCTGGACCGGACTCGACATCCAAAAGGTACAAGAAGCCAGCCTTGGACCCAAGGAAACCAGGGTTTCGCGAAATACTGGGGTAACCAACCACGACGTACTTTGGCACGCCCTTTTCCAGCGCAGGTTTCTCATTGGCCACTAGGGAACCAATCGATGGATATTGGATAGTTCCACTTACGGGCCTTCCGGTATGGACCTGATACGCTGCTGCGGCATGTTCATCGATGACGTTGTGAAAGATCGTTCGGCAGAGCGTCACATGCTCCATCTGACGGGCCAGCTTTGGCAGATGCTGACAAAGTTTGACACCGGGCACGGAGGTTTCGATTGGATC
>CAYSOI010000297.1:0-1654 GCA_964432425.1 uncultured Opitutales bacterium
GGGAAAGAAGTCGATCAGGCAGAAGGGGCGGTCTCCTTTGTTGCGTCCGGAAAGATGGCGGGAGTAGTTTTCAATGCCGGAGCAGAAGCCCATTTCGCCGAGCATTTCGAGGTCGTATTCGGTACGCATGCGGATGCGTTGGGCTTCGAGGAGTTGGTTATTGCGTTCGAAGCGGCTGACTTGGGCTTCCAGTTCTGCCCGAATGTCGCCGAGGGCTTTTTCGAGTTTGTGGCGTTGGGTGATGAATTGGTTGGCAGGGTAGAGGTCGAATTGCTGGAGGGCCGCTCCGGTTTGTCCGGTCAGGGGATCGAGTTCGTAAATGTTTTCAATTTCATCGCCCCAGAACTCGACCCGAATGGCGGATTCCATGTAGGCGGGAAAGATGTCAACGATTTCGCCGCGGACCCTGAAGTTTCCGCGGGAAAGGTCCAGGTCGTTGCGGGAGTAGAGGTTTTCTACGAGCTTTTCGAGCAGGTGGTCCCGCGGGATTTCGTGGCCGACTTCCAGGTTGATCTTCATGGCGAGGAAGTCTTCCGGTGAGCCGAGGCCATAGATGCAGGACACACTGGCCACGACGATGACGTCGCGGCGGCTGATCAGGGAACTGGTTGCGGCAATGCGATGGCGTTCGATCTCGTCGTTGATCGAGGAATCTTTTTCGATGTAGGTGTCGGTTTGGGGAATGTAGGCTTCGGGTTGGTAGTAGTCGTAGTAACTAACGAAGTACTCGACGGCATTCTTGGGGAAAAAGGCTTTGAACTCCGAGAATAGCTGAGCCGCCAGCGTTTTGTTGTGGGAGATGATCAGGGTGGGCCGCTGCACATTCTGGATGACATTGGCCATCGTGAAGGTTTTCCCGGAGCCGGTAACTCCCAATAGGGTTTGGTATCGATTTGCTACGTTGATCGACTTCGTCAGAGCCTCAATGGCCTGAGGCTGGTCGCCTTGCGGCGGGTAATCGGACTGGAGTTGAAAATCCATTAGAACCTGATCAATTCAAGATTCTCCACATAATCAAAATGACGATCATTGGAAAGAATCGGCTCATTAAGCTGCCGGGCTATGGCAGCGATCCAAATATCATTGGCAGGTATTGGAGTCCCTGCTCGTTTTAATTCCAGTCGAATTTCACTGTAGTGTTTGGCGGTTTCGAAAGATAGGTCTACGATGTTGGATATGGGGATTGTCGTTCTGATAAAATCTTCGTACCTGTTTCTATCCCTGGATTGCTTAATCCCGAATAAATATTCACCCAATACAATGATTGGAACATATGGCAATTCGTGTGGATTTAGGAAATCACGAACCTGGATTTTTCCTTCTGCCCAATCCGATAGGGCATTGGTATCAACAATCATTCCCAATCAGATTCATCGATTTGTCTACAATCTCGGTTTATGATGTCCATGATCCGTGCATTTTCCTCTTTCAGGTCCGATAGCATTCCAAAGGTTTGCATCCAGGGATGTTCACCATCAGGACCTGGTTCTGGCGGTTTGGGAGGTAGGCATTTTTCCACCGCTTCCTTGATCAAGTCGTCCAGGCTGATTCCTTGCTCACCGGCATGTTTTTCCGCACGGCTCAGGGTTTCCTCTGGAATCTCAATGGTAGTCTTCATAGGTATGATTTTTTCTGAGGTTCCTTTGTTGTCAAG
>CAYSOI010000297.1:1754-5753 GCA_964432425.1 uncultured Opitutales bacterium
TTGTCAAGGTTCGTAACTATTCCAGAATCCCTTCCTCGCCTTCGGATTTGGCGATGACTACTGCGGCACAGCTGTCGCCGAAGACGTTGATGGCAGTGCGGAGCATGTCGAGGATGCGGTCGACGACGAGGACGATGCCGATGCCGATGGTGATTTGTTCGGCCTGAAAACCGGTGGCACTGAGGATGATGATGATGGCGACCAGGCTGGCGGAGGGAATGCCGGCGACACCGATTGAGGTCAACAGGGCCAGAAGCACGACTTGGAACTGAGTAGCAAAAGCCATCTCAATGCCGAAAAGCTGGGCCAGGAAGATGACTACGACGCATTCGTAAAGTGCGGTGCCGTCCATGTTGACCGTGGCTCCCAAAGGCAATGTGAAGCCGGAGACTTTCTTCGAGACTCCGGAGTTTTCCCGGACACATTGCATGGTCAGCGGAAGCGTCGACGAGGATGACGCAGTGGAAAAGGCTGTCAGCAGGGCAGGGGTCATGGCTTGGTAGTGCTTGGCGGGATTTTTGACTTTGCCCACAAATTTTAACAGAATCGGCAAGGTGATGAAGAAGTGTACGGCAAGGGCCGCCAGCACCGTGAGGGCAAAATTCAGCATGACTTCAAAGAGATCCCAGCCGGTGTCCATGATGGTGGGGCAAACGAGCCCGAAAATGCCAATCGGAGCAAACCGGATGATGAACTGGGTCAGTTTCAAAATGACTTGGTTGAAGCTCTCCCACAACGTTTGCTGGGCCTCCTTTTGCTCTTTGGAAACTCTCGATGCGAAGTACCCAAAGAGCAGACTGAAAAAGATGATGGCCAAAAGGTCTCCATTGGCTGCGGCATCGACAAGATTGGTCGGAATCATTCGTTCGAAAATCCCCAGAAAGCTTTGGCCGCTCTTTTCTGCATTTTCGATGGCTCCTGCAATCTTGTCTGCTTCGGCGTTGGCTGCCTGAGCCTGCATCTTTTCCCGGACTTCCGGATCGACGTCTCCTGGTTTCAGGGAGTTCACAACCAGCAAGCCTACCACGACCGCAAGCAAGCTCGACAGGGCATAGAACCCAAGTGTCTTCAACCCGAGCCGACCAAAATCCTTATCCGCTCCAATGTTGATGACCCCAACCACAATCGAACTGCCGACCAGCGGGATGACGATCATCTTGAGGGCATTGATGAATAGGGTGCCGAAGAAGCCGATGCTGCCTTTGAGGTTGAGAACCCAGGACGGCGGCGTCTCTTTCATGTACGGGTTGAGCATCGACCCAACCAGGATGGCGAGAATGAGAGCGGCAAGGATTTGCCAGTGGAGTTTCCAGCGTAGGGGATTCATGAATGGGTCAATGTGGGTTCAGAGAATAAATTGTGCAGATCTTCGAGGCAGAGATCGGTGAGTCGATGGACGACCTTGTGGGCATGAGTCAGTTCGTCCTGCGTATGAGTTGTAGCCACAGCGACGACCTGCATGCCGCCAGTCATCCCTGCCTCAATCCCATGCAGACTGTCCTCAAAAACGACACATCTGGCCGGCTCACAATGGATCTTTCCCGCTGCCTTCAGAAAGACTTCCGGGTTAGGCTTCCCATGGGTCACATCATTGGCTGATACCAGATCCTTGAAATACTCCTCCAACTTCAACACTTCCAGGGCAACTTCCAGATTGGTCCTTGGAGTGGATGAGCCCACTACCGCCGGAATGCCCGCTTCCTTCAAAGCTTCCAGCAAAGTCCTGGCTCCCGGAAGTTCTTCAATGCCACTTTCCCGAATCAGCTCTCGATACAATTCTTCCTTTCGCAGATCCAGCCTCGCAATCTCGTCCGGGTCTTGTGTCCAGTTCAAGAGATTGGGAATGATGAACTTGTTCACCTTTCCAAAACCCTTCACAAAATGATCCTCGGGAAGGTGCAAACCTTCTTCCTCGGCCAGCATTTCCCAGCTGCGTTCATGTTGGTCGGCAGAGTCGACAACCACTCCATCCCAGTCAAAAATAGCTCCTTGTAGGCTCATAAATTTTGCAAAATCGAGGGGCATCCTCTGGACATGAGGACATTTGACAAGGAAGGATTGTCTTCTGTCCCAAAACCCACTTCATCTCTCGCCACTATGACTATGCATTTCACAAAACTTCTCTCGCTCCTCTTCCTTCCTCTTTTTCTGGCTCAGCCAGCTTGTTCCGAGACCAAATTCGCTCCGGAAATCCCCAAAGAAGCCCTCGATAAAATCCTTTCCGCAGAGACCCCCAAGGCCAACCCCAATGACTGGCCCTGGTGGCGAGGCCCGAATCACGATGGTGCCGCTGTAGGGCCTCAACTTCTGCCTGAAAAAATCGATCCCGCCAAACACCTCCAATGGCAGGCCCGCATTCAAGGCCGTGGGCACGGTACCCCCATCGTCGCAGGAGACAAAATCTTTCTGCTGACTTCCGATGAGAAAAAGAAATCCCAAACTGCCATTGCCCTGGATCGCAGCACGGGTAAACACGTCTGGGTCACCGAAGTTCACAAGGGTAAGCTCGATAAAAAGAACAAAAAGGCCACCCATGCCAATGGTTCCCTCGCCACGGACGGAAAACGGGTCTACCTCAGCTTTGTCCACAACGGAGCCGCCTACACAACCGCTCTGAATGTAGAAGACGGGAAAAAGCTTTGGCAAACCCAGCTCTGCAAGTACAAGATCCATCAGGGCTACGGAGCCTCCCCCTTGCTCTACAAAGGCTTACTCGTTGTTTCCGCAGATAACAAACTCGGCGGCATCATCGCCGCATTAAACCCTGCCGACGGCGGCTTCATTTGGAAACACAAACGCCCCAAAGATCCCAACTATCCCTCTCCAGTCATTCACCACCTCTTCGGTAAAGACCAACTCATCATGACCGGCTGCGACCTCGTCACCAGCCTCAATCCAATATCCGGAAAAGTGAACTGGGAAATCAAAGGTGCCACCACCGAATGCGTCACCACCACACCCACTGACGGCAAACACATCTACACCTCCGGAGGTTACCCCAAAAACCACGTTGCCGCCGTAGTTGCCGATGGTTCGGGAAAAATCGCCTGGGAAAACAACATCCGTGTCTACGTCCCCTCCATGATCCACAAAGACGGCTATCTCTACGCCGTCACCGATGGCGGCATCGCCACATGCTGGAAATCCGACACCGGAAAAACGATGTGGAAAGGCCGCCTCGGAGGCGTCTTCTCCGCCTCCCCAACCCTCGTCGGCGACAAGCTCTACGCCATCAACGAATACGGCGAACTCTCCGTCTTCTCCGCCAACCCCAACGAATTCCAACTCCTCCACCAAACCAAACTCGGCGACGAAGCCTTTGCCTCACCAGTCGTCTGTGGCAACCGTCTCTACCAAAGAGTTGTCATCCAAAACGACCGTGCCAAAGAAGAATACCTGTACTGCATCGGAGAGTAGGGCACCTGCACACCCCTTGGAACGCCGAACCCCAACTCGGCCTCTCTTCATCTCCCGTGTATTGACAGCAACTCATGCACACCCCAGACTACTACCATGAGCGACTCCAACATCGACTACGAACTTCTGATCGCCGCCTCCCGTCAGGCCAAGGAGTTTCTCGACAACTACGGAGTGCCGCCGAGCGAAGAGGACTCGCAGAAATTGCAGCAGATGAGGGAAGACTTTATTCAAGAACACAATTTGCAGAACGACTTCGTCTCCAAGATCTACTCCTCTATATTGCAGGGGAAAGAGCCGCCCGAAATCGGTTCCTTGAATTCTTCCAATTCCAAGAAGAACACCAACTCCACGACTACCTCCAAACCCTCCCCGGAACTGGTTCACTGATTCCACTTGGCCATGGCACGGAGTCCCTGGTTTTCTTCGATCCTCACACTACCCGAGTCATTAAACTCATGGGCCGCAATGAGCCTCGGCGAGGTTCTTGGATCGGACAAAACGTAGGGAACAATGAAGATGATTTCCAATCCTCTTGGGGCCAACCGCTGGGCACTCTGGAACGCTTTGCTCTCTTCAATC
>CAYSOI010000298.1:0-4220 GCA_964432425.1 uncultured Opitutales bacterium
TCAGATCTTCTTATCCTGGTAACCTGACCAACCTGGAAAGATTTGAGAAAAGGTCACATTTTCCGGGCTGATGGTGAGTACCACGATATTGTTCATACTCGTGACATAACCAACTTTCTTAACAATCTTTCCATTCAAAGTCACTTCCACAGAACCTTCGCCCGTTTCCTGCACCACAAAGTCCACACTCCCCAACCTGGATATTGTCCCCTCAAAGGATTTCCCAGAGGGAAACTTGACCGAGACCTCCACCTCCTCCTCAGAATGGTTCACCACATGAAAGTGCCCCTCCAGTAGAGTAAGCTCGTCATAAAAACCCCTAGCCGACCAAGCTAAGAGCCCCATAACCAAGCCGGTTAAGACCAGAAGTAACTTATTTTTAAATGGATGCATTTGCAGGAATGGAATAAAAGAAAAGTTAACATACGCTACTGACCAGGGTCACATTTAGTCAAAACCTGCTCTCCCCTCCTAAACTGCATCGCAAAAAGACCAGTTGGGGATATGCCAGTTGTAAGATCCCTATTCCGAATTTGAATAAACACTAGAATGAAATGAGCCAATTCATTACCAACAGCTTTACCCGCAGATCCCTTCTACGTGGAGGAAGCACCATCCTCGCCGTTCCCTTTCTGGAATCCCTGGCCAAAGCCAACCCCACCTCCAAACCACCCAAGAGAGTCATCTTTCTCGGAGGCGGTTTCGGCTTCACCAAGGATTACTTCTATCCAAAGGAAGCTGGCCGGTTTGCGGACATTGGGCTCACCGAAGGACTGACTCCCCTAAAACGCCATCAGGACGACATCACGATGGTGACAAACCTGACCAACCTTGGAGCAACGGATCCTCATGGTGGCAGTGTTTCTTATCTAACAGGAGCCAACGTGGCGGGAACACCCGGCAAACGCTTCCACAACTCCATATCCTGCGACCAGGTCCTCGCCAAACATCTTGGCCAGAGCACAAGATACCCAACACTCACGCTTTCCGCCAAAGAGCCGGATGGTGGGCAGAATTCCGGTCATGGAGCAGGCTTATCTTTGTCCTGGGACGAATCCGGCAATCCACTTCCTGGAATCAATACTCCGCTGGACCTGTTTTACACTTTATTTGCCAATCCCAATGACTCCAGAGAAGCCTTGGATGCCCGCTTAAAAAAGAAACAAAGCATCCTCGATATTGTCCGACTCAATGGTAGCAGCATGAAGCGAACCCTGAGCAAAGGGGATCAGGAAAAGCTGGATGAATACTTTACTGGAGTTCGCCAGGTTGAAAAAGGACTCGAACGTCAAGCCAAGTGGGCGGATGTTCCCAAACCTGAAGCTCCTTTCGATACCCCAGGCGATGGTCTCACCGGCGAAGAAGCGATCCACATGATGTATGACATGATCATCATCGCCCTGCAAACGGATGCGACCCGAGTCGTGACCTATCGTCAGCCAGTGTGTGATTTGTTGGTTGGCATGGGAATCAAACTCAAGGCCCACTCTCTCAGCCACTACGGATTTTCCCAACCTCGCATTGATGCTTCCCGAGAACGTGACATCAAGTGTTCCAGTTTGTTTGCCCATTTCCTGGATCGCCTGAAAGAAGCCAAGGACTCCGACGGTAGTCGCCTCTATGACCATTGTATCGTCAGCTACGGCACCAACCTCCGCTCCGGACACGAACTCAAGAACCTTCCAGCCATTCTTTCCGGAGGCGGAGCCAAAGCCATTAAGCATGGCCGCCATATCATTCTTCCGGAAGAAGACACCCCTCTGGCCAATTACTGGCTGACCTTGATGCAGCAAGCTGGCTTGGAAAAGGAGAAGTTCAGCCACAGCACGGGAATCGTTCCAGAACTGCTATCTTAACCAATGTGGCGAACGGCCATGAAATTCAGCTACCTATTTTCTTTTCTTCTTCTGGCTTCCCACGTCATTGGACAACTCCCAACGCCCCCTGACATCTGGAAAAATTTCAACCCCGACGCCGGTGACTTCAGGGAAGAGATCATCCTAGAAGAAACACGCGACGGCATCTACAGAAAGCAAAGCTACATTAGTGCCTACCACCTGGGTGAAGAAGTCCGTGTGTACTGCAAATACGCAGTCAATGCCGACACAAAGAATGCCCCTGGACTCATGGATGTGCATGGTTGGATGGGGGCACCGTCTCCAGACAATGGATTTGTCAACGAAGGTTGGGCAGTCATGGCACATGACTATTGTGGGAAAACCGGTAACCGCCAACATTTCACCAAATATCCGCCCAGACTCAGCTACGGGAACATGGAAAAACCCAGGAGTGAAAACATCATCAGCCGAATGCCAGATGGGTCTGAGTTGACCGACCCCAAACAAACCCAGGACTACTTGTGGTACGCCATCCAGCGGCGAGTCCTCAGCTACCTGCTGGCCCAAAAGGAAGTCGATCCCAACCGAATCGGTGCAAAGGGCTACTCCTACGGCGGTACCATCATGTGGAACCTGGGCATGGACCCACGAGTGAAAGCGATCGTCGCCTATTTCGGAGTCGGCTGGTTGGAGTATTACCGTACAAGGGGAGTCTGGATGTACGACCCCGGCAAAGCTGCTCCCGCCTTGCACCCTGGTGAAAAGCTCTACCTATCCGCCGTAGCTCCACAAGCTCATGCCCCCTACATTACCGCGGCCAGTCTATGGCTCAACGGCACCAATGACCATCACGGCGGCCATGAACGTGGCGAAGAAACATTCAAAAACTTCAGCCCCGAAGTGCCGTGGTCTTTCGCACACCAACCACGTGGCCACCACGACACCCAGGACATTGGCCACAATACCAAGCTCTGGCTGGATAAACATGTCCTCGGCAAGGACATCGAGTGGCCGGGACAGGCAGCCTCCAGGATTGTTCTGGGAGAAGACGGTGTACCAGAACTCCACATTGTCCCCGAGTCCCCAGACCAAGTGGATAGCTTGCAAATGTTCTACGCCCTAAAGAATCCAATCAGTTTCGGTCGTTCCTGGAGAGAAGTACAAACTGTCCGAAAAGATGGCAAATGGGTCGGCAAGATGCCTGTATTAAATGTAGATGACTACGTCTTTGGCTTCTCCAGCATTCGGTATAAAAACACCATCGTCCGCTCCTCCCCGTTTACCGCCGCAATTCCCTCAAAGTTGGGCAATGCCAAAGCCACAGACAAACCTTCCGCAAACCTGGGTGACGGAACTGGGGCATGGACCCGTGTTGGTCCGGTAGAAAGTAAAGGCATCAAAGGTTTTCGTCCCTTAACGAACCGAGGCACCCTCAACCAACAGTTTAGCGACCCCAAGTGGAAAGCCCCTGCAGGAGCCTCCCTGGCCTTCCAATTCTACTGCACCCAGCCCCAGGACATTCTGGTTTTCGCAAATAACCACTTTGAGGCAAAGGTCGCCATCACCGCCTCGGCAGACTGGCAGAATATGGTACTGAGGGCTGGACAATTCAAAAATCGATTTAGCGGCGATAGGTTGAAAGACTTCAGCAACCTCCAACGCATCGACCTGAGACCTGCCCCTGGGAACGACATTACAAAAGTCGTTTTTGCGAATTTCAAATGGGTTGATGTGAGCAAAACTGTTTCTAAACAGAAGCTACAAACTGCTCCCAAAGCTCAGGCAGATCCAAGCAACCGGGTTTACCTCACCAAAGAAATGGCCAGTGAGCAGAAAAGCTTTGTTCGAATCCAACAGGATCAATCCTGGGAAGGGTCTCCCATCCGTATCGGCGGCAACACATACAGCCGTGGCTTGGGTGTCCATGCACCTTCAAGACTCCTCTTCCCGTTAGCTGGAAAGTACGCAACCTTCCACTTGGTTGCCGGACCGGACGATGCTCATCATGGCCTTCTGGAGATGAAGATTCTGGTCGATGGAAAAGAAGCCTGGTCCAGTGGCCCAACCCGGAGTACAGAAAAATCAAACCGAAAGGAAACTGTGATCGGTCTCAAAGGTGCAAAGACCCTGGAGCTTCTCGTTTCTCAATCTGACAGTAATAATGGAGGCGACCACGCCAGTTGGGCGGATGCCTATTTGACACGACTCCCTGCAATCCCAACCCCAAAGTCAACCTCCAGCAAGGCATTACCCTCCGTCCGACATCAATTGGAGCCATTCCTCAAAACGTACTGCTACGACTGTCACGGCCCGAAGAAAAAGAAAGGGCAAGTCCGCTTCGATACCGTTGATTGGGAAATCACCAACAATGACAATGCCCAA
>CAYSOI010000298.1:4320-5723 GCA_964432425.1 uncultured Opitutales bacterium
AAATACCTGGAACTCGGTAGAAAAGTCGCGAAAGAAGCCCTCCGTTGGAATACTTCGAAACATCATCCCTTAAAAACCGAACGCAAAGAACCCGAGGACCGTGTCACACAAAAGATGCGGGAGACTCTGGCTGACATGGACCGGAAGAAAGCCATGAAGGAAGCTGGGGCAACCTGGAAGGAAATGGGCTTCAAAGATGAAGGCGACATGGAAATCCTTTTCCGCCAATGGGATTCCCGGGCCGAATATCGTCGAACTTACCTCCAATATCCTCATGTGGACAAGGGAGTCTACCTCTGTGACGTCGTCAAATGGACATCTGCCACACGCCACACCGACATCAGGGCGGAATACATCCTGCGAATTCACGGAGGCGTGGTAGGCAACCCTGACCCTATCCGCAAGATCGTCCGACTCTATGACCACGATAACATTAGAGGGACTCTCCAGATGCAGGGTTCTCCAGAAAACCCAGAGTCTGTAGAAATACGACTTCGACAACACATGGCACGGTCCATGATTGGGGTCTTCATCAAAGAAAACATTCCCGATTTTGCCATCAATACCACACGAGGCTATCTCCAAAAGCTTCAGGGAAGAGGCAAGCAACAAGATCCATGGTCCACCATCTGGATTGACTGGATGGAGATCGAAGGTCCTTTCTATCCGGAAGGACGCCCAAAGCTCGAAGAAATCCTCTATCCAGGAATTCCCACTGGGACCAATGGCCCCTACCTCAATCATGATACCAGGGCGAAAGAGTTTATCCAAAAATTCGCCTACGAAGCCTTTCGCCGAAAGAAACCAGAATCCGCCTACATCGATCAGCTTCATGCAGTCTTCCAGCAAATCCGTGGAGACGGCAAATCCTGGAAAGAAGCCATGCAAGAGGTCATGGCCATCGTCCTCGCCTCCCCAGGTTTCCTGTTCCTTCAGGAAGAAAGCATGGAGACCGATCCGGAAAACCGACAACTCACCAATCGCGAACTCGCCATCAGACTTTCCTATTTCCTCTGGAGTTGTCCACCCGACAATGAACTGTACGCCGCAGACCTTTCTAAGCCTGAGGTCTACACACAACAAATTGACCGACTCCTGGCAGATCCCAAATCCCAAGCCTTCCGCGATGGTTTCAGCAGCCAGTGGGCCGAACTCGATCGCTACGATGCCATCACTGTAGACGTTAAGGAAAACTTCCGCTTCAATGAAGGTGTCCGGGAAGATGCCAAACAGGAAGTCCGGGAATTCTTTGGCACCTTGATCGAGGAAAACCTTCCCGTCTCCAATTTGATTGATTCAGAATTCCTCACCATCAATCCAGCATTGGCCACCCACTATGGACTCCCCGAATCAAAGAACGGCTTTCAAAAATACCCTCTCCCCAAAGAATCCCCCAGAGGCGG
>CAYSOI010000299.1:0-5691 GCA_964432425.1 uncultured Opitutales bacterium
AGGAACCTGGAGGTCGGTGTTACAGAACCAATGTCTGTGGAGACTGCCGAAGTCTTGGCGAAGGCCAGGGCTTTGAACCTCTTGGTTTCTCTGCCAGCGAATTCCTCACCTGATGTCCTTCTGGCTTTGCCCAAGTTTCGGGGGAATTCACTCAGTCTAACATTAGCAAACCCAGAAGAATCAGCTAAAGACCGTCCAATGACAGCATCCTGTTTGGCAGGTTTGGGTACTTGTTCGCTTTCCGGCTTCAAAGGCACCCATCTACGTCTCTCCGGTTTGGAAATATTGGACAATAAGACGGCCAGGAATTTGGCCAATTTCAAAGGACAGAAGCTGGTAGTGGATAATGTAAGAAACCTGGAGCCCAGTGCCTTTGAGGCACTTTCTGGATACAGCGGCGAACACTTGGAGGTCAGCCTTTCGGGATCCCTAAAACCTTCAGAAATTTCTTTCATCCCAAAGTTTCAAGCAAATCGGGGATTCATCACTTCCGAGACCGAGTTCACCATTCCAGTTAGGCAGGCACTCCAACAAGCCCCAAACCTAAGGTACTCCAGAGGATCCATCTTGTCCCAACTGTACATCACCAAGTAGGCCGCTCTTCACTATGGTGAAACATTCCTGGAAAGAAATCCGGAACACCTGAGATTCCCCCTCTCTTGGAGGAGTATGGAAAATGATGAGAACGCACCCTTGAGCAAAAAACAGCTACGAAATCTCCATGCGATGGCGATGTCGGGGGAACTGGGCAGTATCCGTTTGGCGATCCAGACCTTAGAGAACTTAGGGGGAAACCATCTTGACTGGAAAGACGTGTTCAATGGCGTGGTGTTTGAAAAAATATGGAGGAGCTTTGATCTCTTCACGCGTGATATATGGGTCAACAAAATCCAACCCAAGATTGGTATACCAGAGCCCTCCAGATTTGATCAGATTATCAGTCACGCTAGGCATATGACTTATTTGGCACCAGAGGCTGCTCGATATTTTGCCCAAGCCAAGGCTTTTAAGTTGGATTTCGGGTTTAAGGAAATTTCCATCCACGCGCTCAAAGAACTTGCCCATTATAGAGGACATTATAGAGGACGCCTGAGCCTTTCTGGTTTATCCATACTTGAATTGCCTGAGGCCAAGATCCTGGGGAAGGCTAACTGCTCAATTTTGTATCTGGATGGCATTACGGAATTATCTCCCAGCCAAGCCAAAGCCTTGGGCAAATTCCAAGGTGAGGTGATCTTCCTTAGGAACATGAAGCATCTCCCTAAAGAACTCTGTAGCAATGAAACAGTGGAAGTCGTTCGTCGCACGAAATATTACAGATCTACATCAGGTTCCTTCGTCATAGGGACACGGTATATAGGATAAAACACATTGGGAACCCGGTAAGGATCCAACAAACTAAACAGAAGAGCCAACAGATGAATACACCCCAGATTGAGGAAACTCCCAACGAAACCACACCCAATATTATTTCTAACGACCTGGAAAACCTTCTGCAATTTGCGGACATCAAGGAAAAGAAACAGGAAAAGGTTGCCCGTACTTTCCAGGAATTGGAAAATGAAGATGCCCCATTGGAGACGTTTTGCAGCGTATTCGAACCCCTCCTTGAAAAGTTGCATGAGTGGCAACCTTTTGCAAAGCTGGGATACCTCCAGCCATCGTTTGTAGAGGTACTGGCCAGGCAAGGCGGTCACTTGGACTTGTCTGGGCTTGAAACCCTGGATGTCCCTACCGCTGAAGTATTGGCAAGCCACACCGGCATAGTCGCCCTTAATGGTGTCAAGGCATTGGAAGGGGAGGCCGGTGCTGCACTACTCCAACGCAATACACCCATCCAGCTCGGAGGGCTGGAAAAAGTGGACCAAGCGGCCGGGCATCTCCTTTCCAAACACCCGTCCCTTTACTTCCTTCCAGAGCCCCTTAAAGAAGAGCTGGCCAACAGCGATTCGAACCTATCTTCCGACCAACATTTACAATTCCAAGATCGGATCCAAACTGCAGGGAAGGCAGGGTTACCCTCCATACTGGAAGCATTGTCAAATGCCGGGGCAAGCCGTGCAGATTGGTACCAGTTGTTCAGCTCCCGACAAATCGAAGCTTACCTGGAGGAACCCTGGACTCCTCCTGCAGAATTGGCTACGCCCCTACCTCCCAGTCTTTCCGCCAGATCCAAGGCACGTTGGAGACAATCACAAGAGAACCTCCTGTTCCACAGACCTCAACTGGATCTATCCGTACTTGGCCACCTCCCCAAATACTTTGCCGAATGCATCGCGTTCTGTCCTGCCACGTGACCTGTGAACTTCAATGGTTTGCTTTCCATTGATGAAAAGGCTCTGGTGGCACTTTCACTCATGCCCTACAAAAGTGCCCACGAACCCTTTTCCCGGCTAAAGTTAGGAGGCTTAAAGGAACTGGATGAGGCATCCGCCAAGGTGATGGGCACCATGAAGGCCATCATTCATTTTGAAAAGCCTTTGCCAAGGATGGGCAAAACCGCCCGGGGGTGCCTACTCCAAAGCCAAGTCCTCCCGGCGAATGTAAGGGAGTGGTTTGAATACATTGGCTGAGTATTCCGAAGCCTGAAGATTCCTTTCTGTTCAAGGCCCACAGTCTATCCAGAAGCCCAACCTGAAATATTTTTCAAAATAATCCGGAACACCTAAGGTTCCCCATCTCCTTGGTCAGTATGATGGACGAACCAGATACTGAAGAGCCTGAAGGCACCACCACCGGAGAAACCCTTCCGGCACCACCACTTAAAGAAACTTCCGAGGCCATCTCCAAGGCGGCTATCGCACTTTTGCTAAAGGAACCTTTCTTTGCCCATATCCTGGGAAACTTGCCCAGGATCCTGACCGACCAAACCCCGACTGCCGCAGTAGCTTGGGATGGCTCCCGAATCACCCTTCTGGTCAACCCGAACTTCTTCTATACCGAGATCAATGAAGCGGTCATTCCGTTCCACCAAACCAGTGCCCGGGCGGCAATCCTGAAGCATGAAGTCCTCCATATTGTCTTCCGGCACCTATTCCGTAAGAAAGGCAATAATCCTGAAATCGAAAACATTGCCGCCGATCTGGTGGTCAACCAATACATCGGGGAGTGGCACGTTGATGAAAGCAGCTTGGTCAACATCATTGATTACGCTGACCTGGATATCGAGCACGAAGAGTCCGTAGACTACTATTACGGAAAGTTGATTAGCCTCTACCGTGAATTGCTGGAGAATGGACTGGTCCTTCCTCCAGATGTTCTGGGAAGACAGGGTAAAGCAGAGATACCTGAAGGATCTGAGAAGAACTGGACAGAATCTAAGCAAATTCGGCAAATCGCAGCAAAGACCTCTGCACCTATTTCTGCTGAAAACCTTGGAAAAGTACTGATCAGCATGCGTTTACGCAGTCTGCTATCCGGGGATCACAGTTTTTGGAGCAAAGATGGCAGTGCAGGGAAGTACATTGCCGGTACCTTGGTTCTCCGGGCAACCAAGCGATTGACCTCAGCCCAATGGGGGTCCTTGCCCTCCTATTTGAGGACGGCTATCGGTCTGATCAAGGATGGTCGGAATTCAGCCTTGGACTGGAAGCACCTCCTCCGGATCTTTTGTGCCCAGAGTTACAAAACCCAAATTCGCCATACCCTGAAGAGGAAAAGTAAGCGTTTTGGGACCCATCCCGGCATCAAAGTACGGAGGTTTTCCAACCTTTTGGTCGCCGTGGATACTTCAGGATCCATTGACCAGTGGACGATGGAGTCCTTCTTTGAGGAAATCGATGCGATCCACATCAGCGGTGCCTCGATCACGATCCTGGAATGCGATGCTGAAGTTCAACGGACTTATCCCTATGAGGGAAAGCCTCCTGCCCATGTAGAAGGGAATGGAGGCACGGACTTTGAGCCGGTATTCCAGTGGATGCAGGATAGGCCACCCTACGACGGGATGGTTTACCTTACTGACGGCTATGCCGGCACCCCGGAGACCCAACCGAACTGCCGGATGATGTGGGTCATCCCCACCCACTGCCGGCAAGATGACCAGACCCTGCCATTTGGCCCGACAATCTGGATTCCATCCAAGGAGGACAGCTGGAACTAAAAGGAGCCACCAGTCGATGGATATCCAGGCCGAACACCTTTCCTAAACAAAAACCAATAAACCAGAAAAATTACATAAATGAAAGAATCCAACAGTTATGGACCTCAACTTACCGTACCTGCAGTCTCAGAAATGCTTGTGCACATATTTACACGCAACCTCGGCCTCATGAAATCCGGCCAACCGGGCACACCCGTCTGCATCTGGGGTACCCATGGTCTGGGCAAAACCCAAATTGTGCAGGATTACGCCCAGTCCCGGGGATGGCAGTTTGCCTACTGTGCCCCAGCACAGTTTGAAGAGATGGGCGATCTCCACGGCATGCCCACGATCCGGGAAGAAGAAGGCCAAGCTGCTTCAACTGTTTTCGCACCACCGGAGTGGGTTCCCAAAAAAGAAGGCCCGGGCATCCTCCTACTGGACGACATCAACCGAGCCGATGACCGTATCCTCCGAGGGCTCATGCAATTACTCCAAAACTTTGCCATGTTTTCCTGGCAACTCCCTCCCAAGTGGCAAATCGTTGCGACGGCCAACCCCGAAGGCAGTGGCTACTCCGTGACTCCAATGGACGAGGCCATGCTCACCCGTATGATCCACATGACCTTGTCCTTCGACCCCAAAGCCTGGAGCAAGTGGGCGACTTCCGTAGGTATTGATTCCCGGGGCATCGACTTTGTCCTGAATTATCCCGAAGCCGTTACCGGCGAAAGAACAACCCCACGCACGTTAGTCCAGTTCTTTGGTCAGATTGAGACCATCCCCAACTTGAAGGCAGAGCTTGACCTGGTGGCGAACCTTGCAGCCAGTATCCTGGATGAATCCACTGTCGCCGCCTTTGTCAGCTTTATCAACAACGATCTCGGCACACTTCTCTCACCCCAAGACATCTTGGATACGACCCAACCCCAGGAGATGCTCAAGAAGCTCTACCAAATGGCCAAAGGCGATGGAAAGGCACAAAGGATCGACCGCATCTCCGCCATCTGCACCCGGCTCTTCCTCTACATCACCGACCAGAAGTACCAACACCATCCCCGCCATGTCCCCAACTTCTCCACCTTCCTCCAGGATCAAGTCATCCCCAACGACCTCCGTCTCAGCATCATGCAAGACCTCGCAGCACAAGAATCCGGAGTAGGCAACCCCTTCCTGAAGGACCGAAACCTCTCCGCCCTCTTGCTGGACAAGATGTGAATTGTTGGATTAGTAGAAGACTTGAATATTATGAGAGCAAGCTCATACAAACCCAAGACTCATCATGCGAATCTCCCGCGATATTTACCTGAAAGGACACCATTGGAGAATGGTGTTTGAGAATGATACATTATCCTTCTATTACATCACAATCGTTACCCCAGAAATCACCGAGATGGACAGAGGCTTCTCTAATTTTGATGGGAATGATGTTGGGATCGATCCATATGAACATTACGAATGGATGAAGATCTTAAACATAAAAGGAGTGTCCCCAATAGCGGTGACGAAATTGATCATTAAAAATGCAGTATCCATGGTCAAAGGCCGGGATTTTTTCTACTTCGTCGCGTCCTCAAAAGAGAGGACGCAACTTTATACCCGCCTTGCCG
>CAYSOI010000300.1:0-5685 GCA_964432425.1 uncultured Opitutales bacterium
TACACCATTGGAGATCTTGCCGAAAAATCGGGGCTAACCCGACGCGGGATTAGGTTTTACGTCCAAAGGGGTATGCTCCATCCGCCAATTGGAAAGGGGCGGGGCAGCCATTATGATGATGGCCATCTGGAACGCTTGGCACAAATCCAACAACTCCAAGACGCTGGCCATTCATTGGAAAACATCCGTCGCATCCTTGATGGGGAATTAAAGGAATCCGAAACACGCCCAGCAAACAAACCAGGGCGGATACTTCAGGCGACCTGCTGGTCTCGGTACCCAATCTCACCAGGCTTCGAGCTACATGTCGACACATCCAGGAAGTTACCAACCCGTGAACAACTTGATGCAATTCAAGAAATCCTCACCTCAAATTTTAATAATCACTAACACTATGAACAGGCACATAAATATGACAGACCAACCTTCGCTTCAATCTCTAGACTCTACTGATACCCTGGCTTTGGAAGGAGTCAGGATCCACTCTCGCATATCGGGTTTTAGCCAAGATGTAACCGTAGAGCAACGGTTCAGGAACAACACCAGCAAGCCCATCGAAGCAGTCTACACGTTCCCGTTGCCTGAAGATGCAGTAGTCCACACCCTTGAAATCCACAAAGGCGACAGTGTCCTCTATGGTGAGATAGAAACCAATGAGAAGGCGCAAGACCTGTACCAGGACGCGATCAGTGATGGTCATTCAGCCTATTTAGCGGAATCCCACAGGCCGGACATCTTCAGTACCTCGGTGGGTAACCTGGCGCCAGGCGAATCGGTCGCCATCCATATTGGGTATCTGACCATCCTGAAACCTATGGACGAAGAGGTAAGGTTGTCATTTCCGGCCACGATCGCCCCAAGGTATGTGCCGCAAAGTACCAAAGGCACGGAGGCAAACATGGATGCCGATTTCGTCAACCCTCCCCACGTCAAACACGTTCCCTATGGTCTCGAAGTACAAGTGGACATAGACGAAGGTTTTCCATTGGTCGAAGTGGACTCCCCTACCCACGAAATCTTACAATCACAAGAAGGTGGGGGGCAAAGATCCATTCGGTTGAAAGGTGGGGACACTGAAATGAACGGCGACGTAATCATCCTTTTGAAATTGGAGCGGCAGAAGGATCCAGTAGCCCTCGCATCCATGGGGCCGGATGGCACACATTACGTTACGATGGCACTGTATCCTGAAATCGACCATCCACGGGAAGGTTCGGAGCCAACGGAAACCATCTTCATCTTGGATGCTTCGGGCTCGATGCAAGGGTACGGAAGATCCTACGAGCAAGCTCAACGGGCATTGGAACTCGGTCTAAGGAGCTTAAAGATTGGAGATACTTTCAATATCATACGGTTCGGATCCACGTTCGAGAAATGGAAACAGGCTCCACAGGCTTATACTGAGGAGTCCCTCATGGATGCCGTGGCTTACATCAATAACTCAAGTGCAGACCTTGGCGGCACAGAACTGCTGGCTCCACTGGAAGACCTCTTCCAGCAAAAGATCCAGGGCAGTGGTATCCGCCAAGTCCTTCTACTTACAGACGGCCAAGTCAGTAACGAAGATGCTGTCCATCAATTGGCAAGGAAGCACGCATCCCAAAACCGGATTTTCTCATTCGGTATCGGGAACGCCAGCTCCCAACACCTTGTACGGGGTCTCGCCGAAGCCACTGGGGGGGAAGTCGAGTTCATCTCCGATAACGAACGCATCGAACCCATTGTCCTGAGGACATTCAGCCGTATGGCCTCCCCGATGATCAAAGACCTTCACCTTGAATTTGATGGCGGTTCACTAAAAGAATATGACCTGGGTACAAGTGACTTCCGGCCGATTTTTGATGGGGACGCATATATCATACATGCCCAAGTCAGTGGTGGGCTACCAAAGGAAGCTGTACTCAAAGGCAACGGCCCAACCGGCCCAGTACAATGGAAAGTAACCATACGGAACCAATCCGGGGACAGCACCCTAAACCATCATAAACTCTGGGCTTCACAAAAAATCCGGACTTTGGAGGCAGGAAGCCAATCAAAGCGTTATGAAACCTCTTTTGACCAGAGAAGGGGAAACCGCCAGGAGGAAAGGATTGTCGAAATATCAAAGAAACATGGTGTTCTCAGCCGAAACACTTCCTTTGTCGCAGTAGAGTACCGAAGCCCCCACGACAGGCTGTCTGGAAATCCCGAACTAAAACGGATCCCCGTGCAATTACCCACACCAAGCAGATCCATTTTTCCGATTAAAAGATTGCGCCATGCAGGAATGGCTGTAGGCGCTATGGCTGGAATCGCCCGCGAGGAGAGCAAGCCCGCAGTAAATTACCAACCAGGGGTACTGTGTTGTCACAAGAGCCCGCCTGATAGGATACGATACAGCCTGGCAGAGCCATATCCTGCAATCGAGGATGGTTTCTATAAGCAGGGGTATGACAAGGAGGGATATGATAGGAAGGGGTATGATAATTTTGATGGGCTCTCAGATCTCCTCAAGCTCCAACATGCAGACGGAGGCTTTTACCCTTACACCTCTGGTGGTAAGGAAGATCTTATGCTGGATCTCTTGAAAACTGAAGGCATCGACCCAGAACCAAATATCGTGGACACTCTCCACGTTCTCAAAAGGTTACATAGTGATTTCCATGATTCCCAGTCCCAGTGGAAGCGGGCGGCACAAAAAGCATTGGACTACCTGACAAGCAAATTGGGAAATCAGATAGTCACAAAATTACTCGAAGCACTTCAACTCCCTAAAACCCTGGTGGGGAAAACCCATGTTTAAGAATCTCCAAAGAAGGCTCAAAGCTGCTGTTCAAGCATTCTTAGGAGAGAGCCCAAAGATGGAGTGGAGCAATCCCCTTCACCTCGTCCAACTCCAAGAACTAGTAACAGTAACCACAGGAACCTTTTCGACGACGATGAAGTATGAGTGTAAGATGTAGGGGGTGTGAATCTAACACTTTCGACCTGGGAGGTTTTCTAGGTCTGCGAAAATAATACTGATCTATTTACCTTTGAAGACGCGTTCAATCCTGGTGCACGCGTCGCCTATCTAGCCTGAGCGATGCCAAGGTATCATGCAATCCACTCCATCATCCTCCCCTTCCCGGTCTGTGCAGATAACGCCTTCCGAATCTTCACCAGCCAGATGCAAATCATACCTTGGCTTCTTCGGTTGGCTTTGCGCTTGTTTCTTGGCTGCTTCCATGGGGGCGTTTTTTATGCCGGGCGAATGGTATTCAGTGCTTCTTAAACCCTCGTGGAATCCTCCAAATTGGCTGTTCGGGCCAGTTTGGTCTGTACTCTACGCAATGATGGCGGTTTCAGCTTGGCTGGTCTGGCGAAGGGGTGGCTTTTCGTCTCAGGGACGTCCGTTGAGGATTTTCATCCTCCAGCTCCTCCTTAATGCGCTCTGGACTCCGTTATTTTTCGGACTGAAATTGCCAGGGGTCGCCTTTGCGGAGATTTTGCTCCTTTGGCTCGCGATAATCATGACCATTCGGGTTTTCCTTCGCGTTGACCGCATTGCCGCTTGGCTCTTGGTGCCATATCTCGGTTGGGTCAGTTTTGCCGCAATTCTGAACTTTACCCTATGGAGGCTCAACTCATGAAAACACCTAATGGTTGCTTACGTCTTGGCCTCTGTTGCCAGTTTGCCTCTGAGCCGATCAAGTTCCGTACGACTACCGTATCGGCGATGAAACGTTTGGATCCGATAGCGCAATTGGAGAAGGTTTCTACACTTTGTTTGGCTAATGTTAAAGCTTTGAGGGAATCGTTAGAGTATTGTGGAGCCAACGGAATCGGCGCATTCCGGATCAATAGCCAAATCCTGCCCGTTAAAACCCATGAGGAGGTAGGGTACGAAGTGGAGGATTTGCCAGATGCCCAAGAGATTGAAAGTAGCTTCAAGGAATGCGGTTTCTACGCCAAGGAACAAGGTATCCGCCTCTCCTTTCATCCTGATCAATTTGTTGTACTGAACTCCCCTAACCCAAAGACTGTCGAACACTCTATCGCCGAATTGGAATACCAGGCTGAAGTAGCCAGTTGGGTTGGCGCAGATACCCTCAATATCCATGGAGGCGGTGCATATGGGGACAAGCCTTCTGCCTTAAAAGTCCTCCGGGAAGGGATTAAGAAATTGCCAACCCAAGTCAGTTCACTTCTCACCCTTGAGAATGATGACAAGGTTTATACACCGTCTGACTTGTTGCCTGTGTGCAAGGAAACTGGTGTGCCCCTCGTATACGATGTCCATCATCATCGCTGTCTGTCTGATGGGCTAGGCGTGGCAGAGGCAACAGAGTTAGCCAGACGAACCTGGGACAGGGAGCCTCTCTTCCACATTTCTAGCCCCTTGGAAGGATGGGATGGCCCCAAGCCCCACCGACATCATGATTATATCGATCCAAACGACTTTCCATCCGAGTGGCTGGGGTGGCCGCTAACATTGGAAGTGGAAGCCAAAGCCAAGGAGTTGGCAGTCTCCCGGTTGCTTGGGCAAGTCCAACGAATGACGGCATCTAGCCTTTCCCTCAGCGCGTAGCTTTTTAGTGGTAAATAGTGATGCAAGTTGTCTGGTTCAAACGGGACTTGATCACGAGGCTTTGGTGGACTCCCTTAAAGGACTTCCCAGTGTACTAGCAGCCTTGGTCGGTATTGAAGCCCCCGGGATTGGCGCCGGTTCCCAATGCGTCCTCCAAGCTACTCCGCACAAAAGGATCCGTCCATCATGCGCCACCTTTTCCCCTACGCCGGTTCGGCGTTGCAAATCCCATCGAACCTTTGCATCACCCCTTCACCTTGGCCAGGCAGTTGTGGGTTACCCCGGCAATAATAACTGGACGGTGCATCCAAGATATTCATTTACCTACCAAATCTGCAGAGAAAGGCAACTACCTCCATATCCCTTAATGTGTAGAATTTAAGTGAGGAGGTTTCCATAGGTTATTGTGAGCTTCTTTGGAAAACCTTGACCGTAAAGGCTTTTGGTTGAATCCCGAATTTTGCTGGGATTGAGACGACCAAAAGATTTTTGGAATCTCCCAACTTCCCTGCTTTAAATACAGGGAAATTATATCTTTCGGTTTTGCATTTTCAAGTTATTTATAGGTCTGTTTGGAAAATTTTAATTCATTCCGTTGATTGCAATCCTATTGACAACTTGTACCGAACCGAACTAACAAGCATTCCATTATCCCCTGCGGAAAGGCAGTCTCCACCCCCACTCCCCCTACCCAAAACCCTCCTAGAAGGGCCAATGTTCCCTTTTTTGCCCAGGAATTTCACACTTCGACTGGGTTCAAGATGGACTTATCTGTTTCTCGGATGAGAGAAGCGACATATTCCAACAAATCCTTCCAAGATTCACTATCACATTCTCCTATAGGAGATTGTGTTCTCCAGGCTTTGAGCTTTGCCGAATGAGAAAAAGAACAGCCAATTCAGCGAACAAGAAGCTGGTAGAGCCTCGGTCATTATGGAAAAAGCCTAAAAAATCTCTTCCAGCAAGAAAGAGCAGATGGCAACAATGCCAGCAAATAACTGGGCTGGAAGCCAATTTAGGAAAATTACCTCTGAGGTAACTGCCCATTGATTAGCGATTTCGGCTAGAGGAGCATAGTTCCCGCTATGCAAAATAACGCTAGAACTGACAATGATCTCCAAGAGGTAATCTGCAAC
>CAYSOI010000301.1:0-5683 GCA_964432425.1 uncultured Opitutales bacterium
GTGTTGTAGGGGACTTCCATCTGGTAAATGGTGACGCAGTCGGGGGCCAGTTCGATGGTTTTGGCGACGCAGTCTTGCCAATTTTCTGGAGTTTCCTCCACCATTCCGGAGATCAGGTCGATGTTGATTTGCGGGAAATTGATGGATCGTGCGTATTCGTAGGCCCGGTGGATTTCTCCAGAGCGATGGGCACGGCCGTTGATTTCGAGAATGTGGTCGTCAAAGTTTTCAATGCCGAGGCTGAGGCGGGTGATGCCCATGTCGCGGATGGCCCGGAGTTTGTTCTCGTTGAGAGTGCCGGGTTCACATTCGAAAGTGACTTCCTCGGCTTCGTCCCATGGGATGAGGGCCTGCATTCTCTCGGTCAGGGAAGCCAGTTGTTGTGCAGAAAGGTAGCTCGGTGTGCCGCCACCAAAGTAGACAAATTTGGGTTTTCGGTCCTGGAGATAAGGCTTTTTTGAATAAGTCTCCAGTTCCTGCATGGCTGCATCCAGGTAGCGGCGGATTTCGGAGGAATTCTTGTCTGTGTAGACCCGGAAGTAACAGAAGTGGCAGCGTTTCCGGCAGAAAGGGATGTGCATGTAGAGCCCGAGGGGGATCTTGTCTCCGGGGGTGGGGGAGTTGAGGAGAGCATCAATGCAGGGGATGTCGTCCTCTCCCCAGAAGGAAAACGGAGGGTAGTTGGCGACAAAGTAATTTCCTGCCTGTGTATCGGAGGACTTGCTGGAAGTGGTGGTTTCGGACATGCTGATAAGTAGGGCGAAGGTCGCTCAGAGGACATTATTTTTTACCACTGAAGGCAAACAGATTTCCCTTTTCATCTCCAATGACGACTTTGCCGGAGGCAATGGCAGGGGAGGCGATGATTCCAGCACCAATTTCGTAGCTCCATATTTCTTCACCGGTTTCAGTGTCCAGGCAGTAGAAGTTGCCATCAATGGAGCCGAAGTAGAGTTTGTTGTCACACACGACGGGAGAGCTGTCGACCTGGCCTCGGGTTTTGAAAGTCCAGAGCCCTTTGCCGGTTTTGCGGTCAATGGCATGGAGGGATTTGTCTCTACCGCCGATAAAGACTTCCTTTTCTGTGACTGCGCAGGAGGAGAAGTAGGGGAAGGATTTCTTTTTGTAACGCCAGAGAATTTCGCCGGAAATGGTGCTGAAGGCGAGGACAGCGTTGTCGTAATGCCCAAGATAGCCGATTTCGTCACGAACAGCGACAGAGGACGCGATATAGGCTTCGGCTTCAATGGATTCGAGAGCTTTGCCTGTGCCTAATTCGAGGACATAGAGTTTGGTGTCGCAACCACCGAAGATCACTTTGTTGCCAGCAATTGCGGGGCTGCCGTTTACGTAATTGTCTGTTTCGTAAGTCCAGATCGGTTTACCGGTTGTCGAATGGACGCAATGGACGCTGCCATCGTAGCTGCCAGCCAGAATCCAGATGTCGTCGGACTTGGGGTCTTTGGCCCAGTTTGGTGCGGCGAGGACTTGGTCCTGGGTTTCATATTTCCAGCGAAGTTTGCCGTCTTTGGCAGAGAGGCAATAGAGGAACCCATCTCCAGAACCAAAGTAGATGGCTCCTTCATGAGCCAAGGCCGCCCCTTCAATGGTATCGAGAGCTTTGAACTGCCAGACCGTTTTACCGGTTTCCAAATCGAGAGCATGAAAAGTGCCGCTGTCATCCCCGACCAGGGCTTTGTTTTGATAGATGATGGCGGAGGCTTTGATGGCGGGTTGCAGGTCGAGTGAGCCGTCTTCGCGTTTGGGTCGGGGAACTTCGAAAGTCCATGTCAGCTTCAGCTTTTCAGGGAGCTTGCCTTTGGCGATTCCCTGTAGGTTTCTTCCACCTCTGTGCATGGGCCAGGAATCCTCTGGCGGAGCAGCCGTCAGAAGAATTGGCAAGATGAGTGTGATGAGGGGGAATAGGCGGAACATGGGGAATTTCCTTCTATGTATTAAAAGGCATTTTCGTACAATTTGACAAAATCGTCTTCCGTGATGGGGTGAGGATTGAACTGTGCAGTCCATTGGCCGGCGGCTTCTTTGGCGAGCATGGGAATGTCAGATGCCTGGACTTTCAGTTCCCGAAGAGTGAGTGGGAATTCCACTCTTTTGAGCAGGGCGGTTACCCTTTCATGAAGAGCATTGAAGGCCTCGATCTCTGAGGAGTCCCTGTTGGTCAGGCGGCTTTCCAGGGCAAGTCGTGCATAGATGGTCAGGGCTTCGGGATCTTGCGAATTGTATTGCATGGCATGAGGCAGAGTCAGCCCCACGGCGTTACCATGGACGGTGCCGTAGTGTGCTGTAAGTGGATTGGCCGCCGAATGTGCACAACCCAGCATGCTGTTCTCAATCGCAATGCCTGCATAAGCCGCCCCGAGAAGCACCTGGCCCCGGGCATGGCTGTTTTTGGGGTCATCGAAAATGGTTTCGAGGTTCTCCTGTAGGAGTCGAAAGGCTTCTCTGGAATAGATGCTGGAAAAAGGTGTTCTGCGTAGAGTGACAGCAGATTCGATGGCATGAGACAGGGCGTCAATCCCAGTGCAAGCGGCAACAAAGGCTGGCTGAGTGAGGGTCAACTCTGGATCGAGAATGGAGACGGCAGGCAAGGCTTTTGGGTCGCCACAGGCCATTTTCATGTGGGTTTCCGCATCCGATATGAGGGCGTATGACTGACACTCACTGCCTGTTCCGGCGGTAGTTGGAATGGCAATTAGGGGCAGCATGGGCTTTGTCGCTTTGCCGTAGCCCCAATAGTCCTGCATTTTGCCACCATTGGTAAAAATAAAATTACAGCCTTTGGCGGTATCCAGACTGGAGCCTCCACCCAAGCCGATCAGGAGATCGGCATCAAAGGCTTTGGCCACTTCCACACATTTGGCGACGGTTTCGGTGGTGGGGTTTTCTTCCACCTGATCAAAGATTTCTACTTGGCAGCCTTGTTCTTCCAGGTGGAGGCGCAGATTTCCCGGATGACCCACCTGCATGATGCCGGAATCCGTCACAATGAGGATGCGTTTGGCACCGATTCGGAGGACTTCAGAATCTACGGTCCAGATGGCACCGGGGCCGAAGTGGATTTTTGGGGTGGGTTTTGTTTCGTAAAGTGACATAATTTGACGCTGCCACTGAGGAGTTCCAGGGGTCAGGAAGCTCGTTGGATGGCTCTACGATGATAGAGGAATTCAAACAAATTGCCTTCGTGGGGTTGTTCCCATTGAACTTGGCAGGTGGGCATGACACCGGTGTTGAGTCGGTCAATTTCCGGGCTACGCATTAGTTGATTGATCCATCCCTGATCCTTAGTGAAGGCAGAGATGACCAAGCTTGGGCCAATATTGTCATACATGTCCGCCTGGGGCATTTCAACAACGGCAGCGTAGGGGAAAAGGTATTCCGTTTTGGCCAACGGATGGTCAATGCTGTCGCAGCGGACGATAGTCGGATGCATGTAGTTTTGGCCGTACATTTCGACCTTTCTGGGAGAATTACCACGAAGAGGTGCAGAAACATCTTCCGCTCCACCTTCTTTCAGGCCTTCTTCGAGTTTGGAATCGATCCACTCCGCCATGGCAGGATTAGCAAACCCGGAAAGTCGGGCGTTCTCATCATCCTGAGCCAAGGGCTTAATCTCGGAAAGTTTCTCCGCCAGAGCTTTGGCAATTTCATCTCCATGACGAGGAGTGATGATCGTGGAGGCACAAATGCAGCTTCGGCCACTGTTGGCAGACACGGATGTGACCAGTGCGTCGATGAGGTTTGGCCAGTCATCGACCATATCTTCCCCGATCAGGACCTTGCTTCGGCCGGTGCCGTGACAAGAAATGTTCGGGTTGGCGGCGTACTTGGCAACCGTGTCATCTCCTCCGAAAGCGATTCCTCGGCTGCAGGTATTGAGGATGGTGTCCGCTCCTTCGTGGGTGGTTGGGTAGTAGCCGAACGCTTCGGCTGGTACGCCAGCTTTGATGAATGCCTGGATCAGGCGGAAAGGTGTCCATGGATCTTCGCGACCTGGTTTCAGAACTGCAGGAACCTTCATCGCGATGGCCGGAGCCCAAAGCGAGTTTACTGCGGGTGCGTTGCTTGGAAGAACTGTTCCGATCGAGGACGCAGCTGGATAGTAGCAGACATCAATGCCATCAATGGTGACGATGTTGTCGTCAAAGATCTCCAAAGGTAGGTTCCGGGTCAGACCTTTGATAATCAGATCCACATTGGTCATCACGTGTTCGATCTTCCCAATGTTATAACGGCAAAGGCTGTAGGGGAGTCCTGTGGTGGATGCCAAGGACTTAATAAACTGCTCGGGGCTTTGAGTTTCACCGGTGTCTCCAACTGGAAGATCCTCTGATGTGAAGATCTTTCCTGCAGTAGCACATTTTTCGATGAGCTGCTTCGTCGTAAACTGAGACAACGCTTTTCCTGCATCGGCGATCTTGCGGAGGTCGCGTTTGATGATACCAGCATTGACCTGACTGACTTGGGCGATGGTTTCGTCCGAGTTCAGTGGAGACAGATCAATGAGATCCAAACTTTTGTAAGGTTTGCCGAATCGAAGGGCGGGAAAGTGCGTGATCATGATGGGAAGTTCTTTGTTCTTCGTTCTTGGTTCGTGGTTGGATCAATAAACGCCTTCGACGATTTTCTTTTCCATGGCTCCAAAGGGACGAACTTCGGCGACACCGTCCCATGGGCAAGCTTCGTAGGGGCGACGGCGGATGGCTTCGTCACGTTCCTTGAATTTAGGCATGAAGAATTCTTTGGTGAGGGTGGTCAGTTCGACGCGTCCCCAGGAATCGTAGTCCACAGGTGCTCCAGTCTTGTCGTCGATGACACGGAGAACGGCACGAGGTTGAGGAGCGTAGTAGGTGATGGAGTAGTTGTCTTCTGCAGAAAGAGGCTTGTGGCGGGCAAGACCCATCAGGGTGTTACCGTAAGTTGGCACGAAACCGACTTCATTTTCACAGATTTCTTCGACGAGGAAACGGGTGTATTGCGGGTCCATGGTGGTACCTCCACAGAAGCAACCTTTAATACCCATGTCGACGAGGCTGTCCCTTTCGGCGAGAGCTTCGAGGAGTTTGGGTGTGGTGAAGAGGGCACTGACTTCGCGGTTTTTGATGATGGTGTGAGCTTGGTCGATGACGTGCTCCATGTAGGCTTTGGCCTGATCAAAATGCTTGTCCTTGATGAGGCGTTTGACCCAGCGTGGATCGAGGTCGACGAAGTAGCAGGAGCAACCACGTTCGTTGGCGAGGTGCTCAATGGCGAGGCGTAGGCGGCGTGGACCGGTGGGGCCAATCATCAACCAGTAGTGGTTGCGGGGGAAGTGGTCGTCGTTGAGATAATTGGAGAATTCGGTGTAGTCGATTTTGTAGTCTTCCCAACCGATTCTCTGTTTGGGCATGCCGGTGGTGCCACCGGTTTCGAAGATGCTGAAGGGGGTGCTGCAGTAGGGTTCCCCTTTGGGGCGCCAGACTTCGGGCTGGAGGTCGCGAAGGTACTCGTCCTGAAAATCAGGGAACTTGGCAGCGAGGTCTTCGAAGGATTGAATTTCTTCGGTTGGGTTCCAGTCCTGTTTGCTGGCCCAATCCAGCCAGAATTGGCAACCGGTTTCCGGATTGAAGTGCCACGCTACGATATCGCGAACGTGAGCGTCGAGGGCATCTTTGGCTTGTTGAAT
>CAYSOI010000302.1:0-5681 GCA_964432425.1 uncultured Opitutales bacterium
TAGTGCCGGAGGTAGCTGTTGATCAGTTTCCTGTCTAAATCCTCCTTGTTCACATCCGTATCCAGATCATACGAAAAGGATTTCCCTTTGTAGTGGAAGTAACAGGCATCCAGAAATGCCTTTTCCGGAGTCGCGACCTGACGTCCCTCTTCCGAAGTAAAACCAAAATACAGCCTTGGCGTGATGCTCAAGTGTTCGATCACACCCAATGGGCAACGATAAATACGGGGACGTCCTTTCTTCACTGCCTGTACCTTTCGAGCAGGGATGGACCCAATGATGGCATGCCGGGCCAGAACGGTGCCGGTTGTGATGTAGGATTGTGGTTCGATTCGACTGCTTATGACCTCAAGGCTGGTACCAGGTGCTGCATAGAGTCCTCGTTTGATTTTGATCAACTCCCCGCTTTTCACCAGATCAGCAAGGGCACGATACAATGTCGCTTCCGAATCCATACTCAAAACTACCCGAAGGTCCGCCAAGGTAAAGACCCCGTCCAGTTCCTTTGCCCAATGTGCCAAATCGGGTGTGTTTTTCACATACATGTACAAAAACTATCAAAATTTGAGAGTATCTGTCAATGTATGAATCATCGGTTCCTGAGTCAGGATCACAAGCCTTCCAGCAAGTCCTGCCCTTCCCTACTCAATCATGGCATACCTTTTGCGATATTGGGTTGGGGTGCAGTGCATGATTCGTTGGAATGTACGGGTGAGGTGGGCATGATCATGAAAACCGCATTCGATGGCGACGGTGGTGATGGTTGCGTCGGTTTCCTGGAGCATTTGGGCGGCGGCTTCGGTCCGGATGCGGAGGAGGAATTGTCTGGCACTGGTTCCGAAGGTTTGGCGAAAGCGGCGATTGAATTGGCTTTCGGATAAGCCGGCCATCTCGGCGAGTCGGGAGGTGTGGACGGATTTTCCGTAATTTTCATGAAGATAGGAAACGACTTTTGCGAAGCGGGCGATCTTTCCGGTATTGTCGCTGAAGCCTTCTACGCGTCTTGAAAACCCGGCGACTCCTATGATGTTTCGGGAACTGTCCAGGATGGGGAGTTTGTTGGTGACAACGAGTCTTCGGGAAGGAATCGGTTCCGGGGAGGCCTCGATGCGATTGATCACAGGTTGTCCGGTCTCCATGACCAGAAGGTCATCTTCATGGTAGGCTTTGGCTCGATCTGTTGGGAAAAAGTCGAAGTCCGTTTTACCGAAGGCTTCTTCCTCTGTCGCAACTCCGCAAAACTCACGCCCTTTTTTGTTCAATGCAACAAACTCCCCTTCCCGGTTCTTCATGAAGAACGAGACTTCTGGCAGGAGATCGAAGAGGGCCATGACTTGTTGGGCAGGCAGGTTTTCAAGAAATTGTTGGCGTGATTCCTGTGCATTCATCATGCGTGGTTTTTACACAAATAGAATTTGCCTGTGCAAGACAAAGTCCCTTCCTTGTGACATACTCTTAGACCATGAAAAAATCCCTTTTGCCCTGCATCCTCATCCTGGCTCCACAAATGGTTCCTTTGGCTGATGGAAAACCCGCAGTCGATTTCAATCGTGATATTCGCCCCATCTTGTCGGCAAACTGTTTTTCCTGCCATGGTCCGGATGAAGATTCTCGGAAGGGGAAACTTCGATTGGACACTGCGGCAGGGGCGAAGAAATCGCTGGGACCGGTTGAGGACAGTGAATTGGTTTACCGGATTGAAACGGATGATCCGGATGACCTGATGCCGCCAGCGGACACTGGGCATGTGTTGACAGATGAACAAAAGAAGCTTCTGCGGCAATGGGTGGCAACTGGAGCTCCCTATGATGTGCATTGGGCGTTTGTTCCCCCTACTCAGGCGGAAGTGCCTGGAGAGCAACATCCGGTGGACCACTTTGTAGGAAAACGGCTGAAGGCGGAGGGGCTTGGTTTTGCCAAAGAGGCAGACCGATATGCATTGGCCCGGCGGGTTTCCCTCGATCTCACGGGTTTGCCTCCAGAAATCGAGGTGGTGGATGCTTTCGTGAAAACCGGTAATTATGATGAGCTGGTAGACGATTTGCTGGAGTCGGAAAGTTTTGGAGAGCATTGGGCCAGGATGTGGCTGGATCTTGCCCGGTATGCGGATACCAAAGGCTACGAAAAGGACCGCCCCCGCAACATCTGGCGATACCGGGATTGGGTTATCGATGCCCTCAATCAGGATATGCCCTTTGACCAGTTCACGAAGGAGCAATTGGCCGGGGATCTTCTTCCTGAGGCCAGCACTGATCAGATTCTCGCCACAGCTTTTCACCGCAATACCTTGGAAAATGATGAGGGCGGGACCGATGATGAGGAGTTCCGGGTCGCGGCAGTGAAAGATCGAGTCGACACGACGATGCAGGTCTGGATGGGCTTGACCATGGGTTGTGCAAAGTGCCATTCGCATAAGTATGATCCCATCAGCCGTGAGGACTATTACTCCTTTTACTCCATCTTCAACCAGACCGAAGATGCGGATCGTGGGGCCCCAATCCTGCCGACTCCTTCCGCCGCCCAAACCCAAGCGATCCAGGATTTGGAGAAGAAAATTCAGGCGTTTCAGGAGCAATTGAAGAACAAGCCTGAGGGGTTTTCCGAGGCTTTGGCCAATTGGAAGAAAGATCAATTTGATGCCTCCCCTCTCTGGCAACCTCTGAAGCTGGACGCCATTGAGTCCAAGCACAACGTAAAGCTCACTCAAGCTGCGGACGGGACGCTCAAGGTCTCTGGTGAACTTCCGGAAAAGGACACCTGGAAACTCACCTTGCATCTGCCTTCTGACCAACCTCTCACAGCTCTACGTATTGACGCTTTGCCCAAAAAGCCCGGAGGCAAATGGAAGGACAAGAATGTCGCTTTGCGTGAATTGACTGCCGAACATGCCACATCCGGCAACTCAGCACAGCGACTCAAGTTGACCAATCCCAGAGCGGACTTCTCCCAACGCGGTTGGGAAGTGGCCAAGGCGATTGATGGGAAGACCCGGGCAGGTTGGGCTTTTTCCCCGAAGGCGGCCGATCCTCACGTTGCCGTGTTTGATTTTGCCAAACCAATTTCCGGCGGGCAACTCCTCCTGACCTTGGAAATGGAATACGGCCAAGGCCTGATCTTCGAGACCTTTCGCCTTTCGGTCAGTTCGCATTCTCCCAAGTACCTGGCTGCAGACCTTGATCCAAAGGGCAATTTTGATGAAACGTTTGCCAGGGAAGTCTTCCCGCCTACCCGCAAGATTCACCAGCAGTTGGCGGCGGTTCGTAAGGAGCTGAATGGACTTCGGGCCAAGATACCGAAGACCCCCATCATGCGGGAACTCCCGGAAGGCAAACGCAGGGAGACCCGGATCCATGTTCGGGGCAATTTCCTGGATAAAGGTGACTTGGTGGAAGCGGGTGTGCCGGAGTTGTTCGGCAAGTTTCCCGAAGCTATGCCGAAGAGTCGTCTGGGTGTGGCTCATTGGTTGGTGCAAGCCGAGAATCCCCTGACAGCCAGGGTCATGGTGAACCGCATTTGGGCCCGGGTTTTCGGGATTGGAATTGTGGAGACCGAGGAAGACTTTGGTTCCCAGGGGACCGTGCCTTCTCACCCTGAATTGCTCGACTGGTTGGCGGTGGATTACCGTGAGAACGGGTGGTCGCTCAAGCATTTGCTCAAGACAATGGTCACCTCCCGCACTTATCGCCAAAGTTCGATTGTTACCTCAAAGTCCCTTGCCGCCGATCCCCGCAACCGGCTCTTGTCTCGGGGACCACGTTTCCGGTTGTCTGCTGAAACTGTACGGGATCAGGCCCTGGCGGTTTCAGGGTTATTGGTGAACAAACTTGGTGGCCCTTCGGTCATGCCACCTCAACCTCCTGGAGTTTGGAAATCCACCTACAGTGGCGAAAAGTGGAAAACCGCCGTCGGGCCGGATCGCTACCGCCGTGGTCTTTACACTTATCTCAAGCGGACCAGTCCCCATCCAGCGATGCTTGCCTTTGATGCTGGTAGCGGCGAGGTTTGCCAAATCCGTAGAGTGAGGACCAACACTCCGCTGCAAGCCCTGATTACCTTGAATGATCCAGCCTTTGTTGAAGCTGCCGGGGCATTGTCCCAAAGGATGAAGAGCCTGGAACATGGCTTCCGGCTTGTTCTGGCACGACCACCTTCAAAAGACGAACTCCAGAGATTGGAGCAACTTTCCCAATCCCTGACCGAACTTTTTCAAAACTCCCCGGATGAAGCCCGCCAGTTTCTGGAGTCTGCCGGAATGCAAACTGGGGATGCGGCCAAGGTGGCCGTTGCCAGTGTCCTTTTGAACCTCGACGAAACCCTGATGAAGCCATGAATCTCCGACTCGAACAACTCCGTGCCCATACCCGGCGTCATTTCTTTCAGCAAACTGGCCTCGGCTTTGGTGCCATTGCCCTTCAGCAAATGTTAGCTGCTGAAAGTGCGGCTCCCAAGTTTCGTATTCCGGCCAAGGCGAAGTCCATCATTTACCTCCATATGGCGGGTTCCCCTTCTCAAATAGACCTTTTTGAGAACAAACCTGCCTTAACCAAATTCCATGGCAAGGAATGCCCCCAGGAGTATCTGGAGGGCAAACGCTTTGCTTTCATTAAAGGGACTCCCAAGATGATGGGGCCGGTTTTTGACTACGCTCAACATGGCCAAAGCGGACAATGGGTCAGTGACATTCTACCTGGATTGGCCTCGGTGATCGATGATGTCTGTGTCATCCGAACCGTCCATACTGAGCAGTTCAATCACTCCCCTGCTCAATTGTTGCTCCATACCGGGAATTCCTTGCTGGGCTCTCCGTCCATGGGTTCCTGGGTGACCTACGGATTGGGCAGTGAAAACAAGGATTTGCCGGGCTTTGTCGTCCTCGCCTCGGGCGGCAAAACCCCAAGTGCCGGGAAATCCCTGTGGGGTTCGGGCTTTCTTCCGACAGTCTACCAAGGTGTACAATGTCGAACAGATGGCGGAGATCCCATCCTCTACCTTTCCGACCCCAAAGGACTCAGCCGGGACGCTCGTCGCAAGACGCTGGATGCCCTTCGGGATCTGAATGAATTCCAGCACAAGCACATTGGTGACCCGGAGACATTGACCCGGATTTCCCAATACGAGTTGGCATACCGGATGCAGGCTTCCGTCCCGCAAGTAATGGACATCAGCAAGGAGCCGGACCACATCCTCAAGTTATACGGAGCCAAGCCCGGACATGTCTCGGAGGCTGAATCTGCAGCCGATCCACGCAGGCTTTACAAGGGCAATGACCCCACCTTTGCCAATAACTGCCTCCTGGCCCGTCGTTTGGTTGAGAACGGGGTGAGGTTTGTGCAGCTCTATGACTGGGGCTGGGACCACCATGGCTCCTCTCCAGGTGAGTCCATTGATGAGACCTTGCCCATCAAATGCCAGCAGATCGACAAAGCCATTGCCGGATTGATCACCGATTTGAAACAACGGGGGCTTTTTGACGAAACTCTGATCGTTTGGGGCGGCGAATTTGGTCGTACTCCCATGATGCAGAACAACGTACGCAATGAATTGAAGAAGGGTCACTATGGGCGTGATCACCATCCTCACGCCTTCACGATGTGGATGGCCGGGGCCGGGATTAAACCAGGTGCCTATGGCCAGACCGATGACATCGGCTACTACATTGGCGAAAACCCTGTTGGCATACG
>CAYSOI010000303.1:0-1103 GCA_964432425.1 uncultured Opitutales bacterium
TCCTTGCTCTTGATGTCGAGGTGGTTGGTCGGTTCGTCCATGATGAGGCAATTATTGGGCTTCATTAGAAATTTGGCCAAAGCCACACGGTTCCGTTCACCACCTGAAAGGACGGAGGTTTTTTTGAATACATCATTGCCGCTGAACAGCAAGGCTCCCAACGCTCCTCTGGGGTTGGCATCATCATTTCCATCCACGACTTCTTCCACTTCAGTGAGCACGTCATTCTGCGGGTTCAATTCTTCTGCCTGGTGCTGGGCGAAATAGCCGATGACGGTATTGACGCCGAGCTCCCGTTCTCCGTCCTGGAATGGTTCGGTCCCGGCAAGAATCCGCATCAATGTCGACTTCCCGGCACCGTTGACTCCCACCACTGCTATGCGGTCGCCTTTCTGGATGCTAAGGTCGAGGCCCTTGAATACCTGATTGTCTCCATAAGCCTTGTGTAGATTCTTGATCTCAATCACCTTCTGGCTGGCAGGCGGAGAAGGAGGAAACCGGAAGTACATCTTCTTTTCTTCAGGTTCGGGCTTAATGATTTCCATCTTTTCCAACGCCTTGATCCGGCTCTGCACCATGGCGGCCTTCTTCACATTGGAACGAAAACGGTTGATAAACTCTTTTTCCTTCAGGATCTGCTTTTTCTGGTTTTCTGCGGCTTTGCGAAGGTTCTCTTTCCGGGCCGCACTCTCCTTGAGGTAGTAGGTGTAGTTCCCCTTGTAGCTATTGAGTTTCCCCAATTTGAGTTCAAGGGTCCTCTCGGTCACAGCCTCAAGGAAGGCCCGGTCGTGAGAGATCACAATCAGTGCTCCCTGGTAACCCTTCAAATACTTCTCCAACCAATGCTGGGACACGATGTCAAGGTGGTTGGTCGGTTCATCCAGAATCAAGAGAGATGGCCCTTGAAGTAGCAATTTGCCCAAAGCAATCCGCATCTGCCAACCTCCCGAAAACTCCCCAACATCCCGTTCCATATCTTCCAATGAAAATCCCATACCCATCATGATCCTCTCAACCCTGGATTTCATTTTTTCCGGCTCGAAGGATTCCAGTTGCTGTTCCCAGGCTCCCATCAAATCAATCAGATCATAAAACTCCTCCGA
>CAYSOI010000303.1:1203-4070 GCA_964432425.1 uncultured Opitutales bacterium
GGGAAATACCTCTGAGCAGATAAAGTTCAATCCCAAGGATTCTCTTTGCCCAACTTTTAAGGCAGGCTTTTGAGCTATTCAACCAACCGTCCTACATAGTTCTTAAGGGCATTTGGACGGCCGTTAAGGACCGTCCTACGGTTTACACCCTTGCGAACCCCATTGTAGGCAGGTCCTTCAGGCCGTCCTTCCAGCTGGATAACTACACATTTGAAAGCAGCCATTCATGGGCAGGAAGTATTGTGATTTCCATAGGATCACTAGATGGCTCTATTGGATGGCGATAAAGGGTGATCAGGTAGGGTTTTGCATCTTTATGGACAGGGGAGGCATCCTGAAGTGCTCGTATTTCCCTTTCATAAGTTTGTGGAGATTGAATGTCTGCGGCGACCTGTATCAAATCACTTTGTCCATCAGGATAGCGGGCCAGGAAATCAACTTCGTAGCCTTTGGGAGTTCTTACCCAAGTGACATCCGCACCGCGACGAAGGAGTTCAATCAGTATGATGTTTTCCAAGGCATGTCCAAGGTTGCCACGACCTGTTCTGTCGAAGACATGGATAAGTCCTGGGTCAATTGGATAAGTTTTAACTGGGTTTACCTGTCTTTTACGTTCCGAGCCCGCTTCAATGGGAACTCCATGGACAAGAAAGGCATCTTCAAGATGACTGAATATTTCGAGCAACCCATTGACCGAGGAACGAATCTGTTGTGACTGTAGATCCCTGTGAAACCGATTCGCACTGAAAGGTCCTCCAGCATTTGCCAATAATTGACGAGTTAACCATCGAATGGCTTGTAGATTCGTCAACTGGTGCCTTTCTGCAATGTCTCGCAGGAGAACAATGTCCACGTAACCTTGGAGCAAATGCCGATGGTTCCTTGGTGCCAGGCCTTGTGCCTCCGGGAAACCACCAATATTGAGGTATTCCACCAGGTGCTTTTCGAGGAAATTGTGTTGTCGACTGGATAAATTAGCTGGATCCAGCGGGATTGGCTTTTCTGCAAATTGAAGAGTTTCCTGAAAACTAAATGGATAGACGATTGCCTCAACTGCTCGTCCACGCATACTTGTGGCCACTTCACGACTCAGCAGCTTGGACGAAGAACCCGACAAATAGATGCACACCTTCTCAGAATCCAGGATCCGTCTCACAAATTGTTCCCAGCCGTCAACCAATTGTATTTCATCAAAAAAGAAAGTGACTTCCTGCTTTCCTCTGAATTCGGGAAATCGCCGATAATAATTTTCGATAATCAGGTTGAGGTCCTGAACTCCTAAGTCCGCTAACCGTTCATCTTCAAAACTGAAGTAAACCAGACATTCCCTAGGAGTTCCAGCTACCAGAAATTCAGAAATTTTCTGGAACAAATAAGATGTTTTTCCTGTACGTCGCATGCCAACAATCGCTTTCGCTTTGTTGGGAATCTCTGGCACATATATCGAGCTGCGAGGAATTAAGTCAGGTATTACCAATTCCAAGCTGTCAGCCAGCTTCTGGCGGATTATTTGCTCCATCTTTATCTTTTTTAAAGTGTCAATATATGATAATTTTATCGTTTTGAAAACTATAAATTTGCAATTGCTGTTTCGCTCAGACTCTTGAGCCCTTCAACCAGTGGGTTCCTTATGGCAAATGGACGGCCTACAGGACCGTCCTACGGTTTGCATGCTAGCGAAATCCCATATTGTAGGACGGTCCTTCAGGCCGTCATTCCTATAGTGCACGAATACCTCCCACCAACCGTCCTATCCCTTCCATTACTGACTCCTTGGACAACGCCCCATAAGAAATTCTCAGAAAACAACCGTCATCCAAGCCGAAGGTCGATCCCGGCATGGTGGCGACTTTATGGTGTTCGATCAGGTGACGCACTAAGTCGATGGCAGGCAGATCGGTATCGACTTTGAGGAGAAAATAAAAGGCTCCGAGGGCGGGGGCGAAGGTGGCTTTGTCGCCGAGACCTTGGAGTTGCTGGAGGCAATCTTCTCGGACTTGGGAAAGGGAGGTCAAATGATGTTGAATCGAGGGTATGCCAGCTTGAAGGGCAGCGGTGGCGGCATACTGGGAAATGACGGGTGGGCAGATGAGGTTGGTGTCCTGGATCTTTTTGACGGAGTGCAGGAGTTGGGGAGGAATCACCATATACCCGATTCGCCAACTGGCGAAGCCGTAGGTTTTTGAAAGGGAGTAGAGGCCAATGGTGTGGTGGACGGCTCCGGGAATGGAGTTGGGGGAGAAGTGCTGTGCGTCTTCGTAAGTGAAGTATTCGTAGGCTTCGTCAGCAATGTGATAGATGCCGTGCTTTTCGCAGAGAGAGTTGATGGCCCGAAGTGTGGATTCAGGATAGACGGCTCCAGAGGGATTGTTCGGCGAGATGGTGACGATGGCCCGGGTTTTGGTAGTGATAGATGCGGCCAGTTGATCGGGGTCCGGTTGATGGTTTGTATCGGTGGGCACTGCCACAGGTTTGCAACCGGCAATCCGAATGGCCATTTCATGATTAAAATAGTAGGGGACAGGAATGATGATTTCGTCGCCGGGATCAGTTATGGCAAAAACTGCGTTCATGAAGCCCATGTTGGCTCCAGCTGTGACGACGACGCGTTCCTGGGCGTTGAGCTGGATGTGGTTGTCTGCGGCGAGTTTGGTCTGGATGGCGTCGAGGAGTTCGGGAATGCCTTGGACGAGTTTGTATTTGTGGTTGTCCGGGCTTGCCCGAAAGGTGGTTAATCCATCATAAACCGCATTCGGCGGCTCCCAGGAAACAACACCCTGCCCCAGAGATAAGGTTCCGGGATTATCCCGAGTCCATTCACCCACAATGGGAATGACCGGGTCCTGTACTTCCAGAATCCTTTGCGA
>CAYSOI010000303.1:4170-5662 GCA_964432425.1 uncultured Opitutales bacterium
TCCAGGCAACGGGTTGGGATGTCTCAATGCCTTCCGCTGTTCCGGTCGCCAATGCAGTGGTCGATTTCCCTAAGGGAGCCGACCGATACAACGATCCTCCAGTCAATTGCTTATCCAATGCCACGCCCTTCAGAATGACATGATCCTTAGCTGCTTCTTCTATCTTCCAGTACGTTTCCTGTTTTCCATGATGGCCATTGTAACTTCCGCCGAGGACATCGGGATCAAAGGTCTTCCACTGAGCATGCCCTTTTGGGGAATCTCCTTTTCGAATGTCGAATGGATGACTGGAAGTCCGAATGCCAACCAAGGGTTTTCCATCAGCAATGTACTTCTGGATCGCTTTCAGTTGTTCCGCCTTTGGAGCTCTGCGGCGGACACTCAGAAAGACCAGGTCTGCATCTTTCAAAACTGTATCCAGCCCTTTCAAGTTATCTCGTTCCGGACCTGATGGAGGAGCGGTCACATACTTCGCCGCAAACCCGAGAGGCTTCAGATGCTTTTCATAAAACGCGGGAACTGTCTCCGCTGTTTTGTACTCTCTTTCCGCAAGAACGAAGACGATGGTCTGTGGCTTGGCTTCAGCTAAGGCAGAGTTGGCAAAGGGGATGAGACAGAGGAGAAAGAGTTTGAAACTTTTCATGCGGATATTGGAACGTTGGGGGCAACAGACGTCAATTCTCATACTCTTTAACATTCGCTGTCGAATCTGAAAGATATGTCCGTAAACTTTGGGCTTTGAGTCATTTAATTTCCGAAATGCGATCGCTTCATTTCCTATCACTTGCATTTATTCTGGTTTCGTCACTGGCGGCCAAAATTGATACCAACTTCCTTCAGAGCTATTGCTATGAATGCCATGATGAGGATGTGAAGAAAGGCGGACTGGACCTGTTTGGACTACAGCAAAACCTTGGGGAACCATCCAATTTCAAAACCTGGCAGAAAGTTCATGATCGACTACAGGCAGGGGAGATGCCGCCTCCGGAAAAAGCAGCCAAGATGTCGCAGACTCGGCTTAAGCAATTTCTTTCCGGGCTGAGTCAGGTCCTGTATTCTGCCGATCTTAACCGTCAACGAAAAGAAGGGCGTGTTCCACTGCGTCGGCTCAATCGTAACGAGTATGAGAATACCCTGCGGGATCTCTTTGAAATGCCGGGGTTGAAGGTGAAGGACATGTTGCCGGAAGATGGGTTGATCGACGGGTTCGACAAAGGCAGTGCAGCTCTGGACATCTCTTCTGTTCAACTGAGGAAATACATTGAAGCCGCAGATTTTGTCCTGGATGAAGCGATTGCTCATGAGGCCAAACCTATGGTCTTTAAGAAACGATTCAGGCGGATTGGCGGGTTGGCTCAGTTCTTTGAAGCTACGTTCCCGATTAAGGATAGAAAGACTGATCTGGAATGGATCGAGAGCGTTTACCCACGGCCCGGTTCAGGAAAGAAGGCAATGGGACTCAGGGATAAACAGAAGTTCCTCGAAACGATGG
>CAYSOI010000304.1:0-5652 GCA_964432425.1 uncultured Opitutales bacterium
TCCCTGACGAAAATTTGGCGAATAAGATCCGAAACGTCCTCAACCTTGCTGACGGAGCTACCATTACCACGGAAGCTCTGGAGAACCTAACCAAGCTAGAATTCGGTGCGAGGAAACTGAGCAAGGACCAAAAGGTAACGGATATCGAAGGCCTCCAACATGCCGCCAACCTAAAGACGTTGAACCTGAACTATCACGAAATCGAGACCATTGAACAGATTGCAGGGTTAACCAATCTCGAAAGCATCAGCTTTTACAGCAACCTGATCTCGGACATCACTCCTGTCGCAGGACTCACCAACCTCAAGACCGTCGCAGTAGGGAGGAATCAAATCTCGGACATTTCCATTCTGGCAGATCTCCCTCAACTCACTCAGGTCCAAATCCAAGGGAACCCAGTCACCGATTCCACCCCCCTGCACAACCTGACCAACTTGACCAGACTCTACCTGGGAACCCATGATGACCCAGGCCTGATTTCCGACATCTCTTTTGTCGCCAACTTGCCTAATCTCACGCATTTTTATGCCAGCAAAAGCAATGTTTCCGATATCTCCTCCCTGGCAAATGCTCCAGGGCTGATTCACGTCGACATTGCACACAACAACATTTCTGACATCTCTGCGATTACTGAAGCTACCGGGATCAAAAACCTGTTCATCAACAACAACAGGATCAGCGACATTTCTCCAAGTTCAGGCATGGTGAACATGGAGCATTTCAACTACTCCAACAACCCAATTGCCTCTCACGATCCGGTATCCAACCATAAAAAGCTCAAACAAGTCTGGTTCGCGAATACCAATGCGACTTCGGTAGAGCACCTGGCCGGGACAACGGATCTCTGGTACGCCCTCATTCATAGCAATGAGATCACCAACCTCACCGGACTCAAAGACTCCGTGAATTTGGAGATTTTGTACATCTATAAAAATGCCATCGCTGACCTATCTCCCCTGCAAAACCTCAATAAATTGCGTGTACTTTCTGCAGATAATAATGAAATCGCAGACCTCACCCCGCTGAGCCAGAAACCCGCACTCAGAGACCTGCGTTTGAGAAACAACAACATTGAAGACGCGTCACCCTTGGAAAGCAGTACAGCACTCTGGCGAGTCTGGCTGGATGGCAACATGGTGACTACATTGGGAGACTGGAGCAACTTATCTATCCTTGATGAGGTCTCAATCTCCAACAACCTCCTAACAGACCTTTCCACTTTGGGAAATTGTACCGCTCTCACCGAAATCTACGCCCAATCCAATCAGATCACCACCATTGGAGACTGGAGCAAACTGACTAAACTCAAGATCCTCAACCTGGAAAAAAATGACATCAGTGATTTGGATTCTCTGGCGACAGCCACAAGCCTAACCCATATCCTATTTGGAAGTAATCAGATAACCCGATCCGACTTCATTAAAAACCTCTCCAAGCTCGTTTACCTAAATGGATACAGCAACCAGATCTCAAAGTTGGACTATCTGGACAATCTCACGAACTTGGCGGAACTCTACATGCAAAACAACAAGATCCGGGGAGACGTCACTCTACCAGACGGGCTGGATAAAATCAGGGAGTTCTTTGTCCAAAACAATTTCATTACCTCCTTCACCAATCTGGAAACCTTGCAGGGAATTGCCAATACGCAGGATGATTTCCACGTTTACAACAACTACCTCGACATCTCAGCTGGCTCCGAAGTCGTCAATTATGAAGCCATTGCCTTTGCTCTCAATGAAAACGAAGACCCGGAAATTTTCTATCAACCCCAGTACAACCCCAATGGTGACCGCGATCAGGACGGCATGCACGATGCATGGGAAATTCATAACTGGACCGAGCCTCTGGTGGCCGATGGACACCTCGACCCCGATGGCGACCTCTACACCAACCTGGAAGAATACGAAGGACAAACCGATCCCCAGGACGGCGACTCCTTCCCCACCTTCCCTCCAACCGCAATCTACCTCTCTCACTACTCAGTGGAAGAAAACCAGGACAACTCCCCGCTGGTCGGTTTACTTTTTGCTCAAGATATTGACTCTGCCGGCGGATTTGAAGCCATCGCCGGCGACATGCACTGGGATGTGGCCATGGAAGATTCCCTGCAAAATGGAGGCTACCTCGCGACCATCATCAGCCCCTATGAACAAAGACTCGTCGCCGCCGCCATCCCGGAAAACCGAGGCACATTTAATTATTGGATCGGGGGAACGGACGCATTCGAAGAAGGTGTCTGGCAATGGGTCACGGGAGAACCCTTCACTTTTACAAACTGGATGAAAAATGATGGAGCCGCCGATGAACCCAATGGAGGAACATTCGAAAACTACATTGAGCTCAAAGGAATCCAGGAAGACGGAGACCGCCCATGGAATGATGAAAAGCCCGACGTCAACAAAGGGTACATTCTGGAACTGAACCCGGATTTCGAACTCGTCAATGGCGATGGCGACACCAACAACGACCTCTTCAGCATCTCTGGAAATGAACTCAAAGCCAACCAGGCATTTGATTTTGAAACAACCACGGCCCCGCTCTCCATCCGCGTCAAAGTCACCGACCGCCACGATCTCACTTACGAGCAGATCCTCGAAATTGCTGTCGCCGACGTAAACGAGCCCTCCACCGACATCAATCTCTCCACCACCAGTACACCGGAAGACCGCCCCGCAGGAAGCCTCGTCGCGATCATCTTTACCACTGACCCCGACAACAACGATCAATTCACCTACGAGTTGGTCGATGGCAGTGGCAGCAACGACAATGCCTCCTTCACCATTGAAGGCAACAAACTCCTCAGCAGCATCGTGCTGGATAGAGAGACTCAGGCAACCTATCAAGTTCGCATCCGTTCCAAAGATGCCGCCGATCATCAAACAGAAGCCAACTTCATCATCGAAGCCCTCGATATGCCGGAGAACACCGCCCCCACTGAAATCACCATCTCTTCCACTCTGGTAAATGAAAATCAAGCCACAGGAACTACCATTGCCACATTCTCTGCAGTGGATCCTGATGCACAACTCTTCCGAGGGGGAATTGGCACCTATTCCCTCACTTTTCTAAAAGCCGCCACATTTGCCAAAGCTCAAATCGTCGCTGAGAGAAACAGTGGTCATGTGGCAGCCATCACCTCACAGGCGGAGTGGGACATCATGATCAACCAGATTGGATTGGATAATCTGGTCGGAAAAACCGCCCTTCTCGGAGCAACGGACGAAGAAACCGAGGGAGAATGGAAATGGGTGACAGACGAACCCTTCAGCTTTGAGAACTGGGGGCAAGGACAACCCAGCAATGCCGGAGGGGAACACCATTTGGAGATCCTCGGCAGCAATGATAATGGAGACCCCAATCCCAATCTCACATGGAACGATATCAACTCTGACGAAAATCCACGATCCTATTACATCCTGGAACAACCCATGACCTTTGAACTCGTCGAAGGCAAAGGAAGCACCGACAACCACTTATACCAGATCATCGGAAACCGCCTTGTGGTGGTAGAGCCAGGTAACTTTGAAGAAAAGCCCCGCCATAGTATTCGAGTCCGGGTCACCGATGTGGGAGGGCTCTTCTACGAAACCAGCTTTTTCCTCGACCTTCTCGATACGCCGGATGCTCCAGAGGGGCTCACATTAAGCCAGACCGCTATCGACGAAAACCTCCCCGCCAATTCAATTGTTGCCACCCTAAGCCCAATTGACCCCGATGTGGTGGATAAACATTTCTACACGCTTCTCACCGAGGCCACTCCGTTTTACCTAAAAAGAGAACTGCTCCTGACCTCGGAACCCCTGAATTTCGAACACCAACCCCAATACACCCTGTCCATACAAGTCACCGACAATGCCCAACTCACTTACACTCAGGACGTTTCCATCACTGTAAATGACAGAAATGACCTTCCCCACGAAATTCAGCTCTCCAACAATACCATCCTTGAAAATGAACCTGGAGGGACCGTGGTGGGAGACCTCTCTGCTTTGGATCAAGATGAAGGAGACAAGCATTTCTTCTTGGTCAGTGGAGGGACAGATCAGGCGATGTTCAAAGTCGCCGGAAATCAACTCGTGACCTCCAGACCTCTCGACTTCGAAGTACAGCCCACCCTCGACATCATCATTCAGGCCCGGGATGCAGCCAAAGGCATCTTTGAAGTGCCCTTTACCATTGAAGTTCAGGACGGAGACGATGCCCCCACCGACATCCAAATCAGCCAAACCACTTTTGCCGAAAACCTGGCCCCAGGAACCTCCATCCTCCAGCTGAGCACCATCGACCAGGACCCCGCTTTCGAATTGGTCACCGGTAGCTTCACCTGGGAAACCGCTTCAGAAGATGCAAACAACAAGAACGGCTACCTCGCCACCTTCTCCTCCAGAATAGAATGGGATACCATGATTCAACAACTGGGGATTCTCAACCTTACTGGCCTCGACATCTGGCTCGGAGCTTCGGATAAAGACGAAGAAGATAACTGGGTATGGGTCGATGGTAGCCCCATGGCCTACACCCGATGGGCCAACCCCAAATTTGTGGACGGTCTGGACGATTTCCCGCCCGACAACCTCAATGGAGAGGAACACTACCTCGCCATCTCCTCCGCTACAGGAAAACGATTGGAATGGGATGATCGATCGGGCGATACCAACCTCAGTTCCTACCTCCTGGAAAAACCCACCACCTACCAACTTGTGGATGGCAAAGGCTCCACCCACAATGACCAGTTCAAAATTGTCGGCAACGAACTGCAAATGGTCGTCCCCGCTGATTTTGAAACCAATTCCCGCTACTCAATACTCATACAGGCCACTGACCCCGGAGGGCTTACCTACCAAAAGTCCTTCCAGCTCAACATTACCGATGCGCCGGATGCACCGACGGACATCCAACTGTCCAATACCAATATTCAGGAAAACCAACCACGAGGCACCTTCGTCGCAGTTCTCTCCGCAATCGATGCCGATGCCAATGAAAGATTCGGGTTTGCCCTGACTGACCCGCAACCAACCGCAGGCCAGGACCCCGAAGAAAATGACAACGCCTCCTTCTACATTCGGGGCAACGAATTGTACACCTATCAACCATTTGATTATGAGCAAAAAGACGAATACACCGTCCACATTACCGTAACAGACCAGTTCAAAGAGACCTATTCAGAGTACGTCACTCTTACCATTCTCAATGGAAATGATGTTCCCACCGCCATCTCCATTGACTCCCCCACCCTCGCCGAAAATCAACCCAAAGGCACCATTATCGGCACCCTTTCCGCAGAAGATCCTGACCCCAATGAACGCCATTCCTTCACTGTCGTCGGAGGAAACGACCAATCCCTGGCCTATGCCAAAGGCACCACCCTCTTCGCAGGTGCCCCTGTCGACTACGAAACTCAGCAATCCCTGGACCTCATCATACAAGTCTTTGATGCCGGCAAAGGCACTGCCCAATTCCCGCTCACCATTGAGATCACAAACGAGAACGATGCCCCCACTGACATCCTGATCGACATCGACACCATCTCTGAAAACCTTCCATCCAAGCTGGTCGCCCACTGGAAGATGGATGGCGATGGCATGGACTACGGACCCTATGGCAACCATGGAACTCCTTTGAATGATGCACACTTTGTAGAAGGAGGGA
>CAYSOI010000305.1:0-5645 GCA_964432425.1 uncultured Opitutales bacterium
AACGAGTTTTGGGTTCGACTCAAAGACATTTTGATGGCTTTTTCGGACGACCATAAATTGGAGTCTTGAATTCGCGAAACCAGCAGATTTAGTTGCCAAATTCTAGAGGTAGCAACCCGGGACCAGGGTTATGAATAGGAATTGGGTCGCACAAAAACCCGCCAAAGTTCTCATCGTCCGGGCCTCCAATAAAGCCGATCATAAACCACTGATTGTCTTTCTTCACTGCTCGTGCAGCATAAAGTTTTTCGTGAGGGAACCAGACTGCCTGGTTGGGATCAAACGGCCCCAAAACCGAAACTCCGGAAACTGAAAACATGCCCCCCGAGGGATATTGTGCTCTCAACTCCGGAGTCAATTCGTTGGGCCCGCAACACCAAATCAGAGTTGCAATTCCATCTATAACTTCGACCTGGTTGACCTCCATTTGCCCAAATGAGCTCTCAACACTTGTTAGGGGTGGCTGGGCTGTCCATTGGATAAGGTCAGAAGACGTTGCGTGGCCGACAACCCCCCTACCAAAGGTGTCACCCTCTAAACCTCGAGCTGTGACAAACATGTGCCAAGTATTGTCATGTCGAAATACCCAAGGGTCTCGCCAAGCCTGATCGTGCCAAAGGTTGTAATCGAGTTGTTCATACCAATTTGGGTCGGCCTCAATTAGGGGGTTGCCTTCGACCTTTTTCCAAGTCATCAGATCCGTAGAGGTTGCAGCACCGATTCGCTGGATGTCCCCGCCATCTTCTCGTGAGGTGCCCGTGTAGAACATCCACCAAAGACCACTGTCGTCTTGGATTACGCTTCCAGTCCAAGTAGTCCAGGAGTCCCAAGACGGAGAGTCGCCGACCGCTAGAGCATCAGGTAAGACTTCCCAGTTGATCAAGTCTTCAGACACTGCGTGGCCGATGTAGGGATGTCGGTGCCTTCGAACTGGATTACCGAGCGCCCTTGAAGCGCGCAAATAGAACACGTGGTGACGTGTGCCGTCGAAGGCATACCAACTATCCCAAACCCAGGAATCTTCTAACTTGAGCATTACTACCCTTTGACTCCGGACGAGGCCACCGATGCCACAAAGGCCCGCTGGAACACGACAAAAATTATGATGATGGGAATAGTTATCAGGCTCGAGTAAGCCATAATTTCTCCCCATTGAGTGCCCTCTTCGCTTGTTGCAGCCCAGAAGTAATCAAGACCAACCTGAACTGGCCGAAGTGCCTCAGTTTGTACCACCATCACCGGCCAAAGGTAGGCATTCCAAATCGCCAGAAAGCTCAAGATTGCACTTGTGGCGTACGCAGGGCCCGCAAGAGGGGCAATTATTCGCCAGTAGATTGCGAAGAAGCCAGCACCGTCAATGATTGCTGCCTCGTCAAGCTCCTTTGGAATAGTTTTGAAATACTGGACGAACAGGAATATCGAAAAGCCCCATGCCACAAAAGGTGCAATTTGAACCAGATAGGTGTTTAGCCATCCAGTTGTGAACTCAATCGTGCCTTCCTCGAAACTAATCCTTGGGAGAGAATTGACCAACACCAGCAGTGGCATTGCTATAGTCTCGAATGGAATTACCAACGTCGCAATTAGGAATACAAGAATGACGTTCTGGCCTCTAAATTTTAGGCGCGCTATCGCATAGCCCGCCAGGCTGTTTACAAATAGTCCAAGTATCACAACCGTGGCTGAAATAAAAATTGAATTGAACATGAATTGCCAAAGTGGCAAACGTTCAAAGACTCCTGCGTATTGCTCCAAGCTGACTTCTCCCACGGGGAAAAAGGCCCGCCAGCTCTTGACGTCGGCAAAAATAGTCTGAGGGTCTTTGAAGCTAGATGAGAGCATAAAGAGAAGTGGAAGGCTGAATAACAACATGAAGAAAACAGCCAGTCCGTATTGAAGACCCAGGCCTAGCGTGAATTTGCGCTTCATAACTAGTCCCTCTCCCTAGTCAGCCTTCGTTGAATAATTGAAATGGCCACCACAATTACGAAGAAGACGATTGCAATTGCCGACGAGTAGCCGATTTCATTTTTTCGAAAGCCTTCTCTAAAAAGGTGAAAGACGATGGTTGTCGTTGAGTCCAATGGACCGCCCTTAGTCATCACATTGATCTGTGTAAACAGCCCCATAGCCTGTATGGATATGATGATGAGCACAAAGACAAATGTGGTTTGCAGTCCAGGCCAAGTAACAGCCTTGAATTGTTCCCATTTATTTGCACCATCAACAGTTGCCGCTTCGTAGAGTTCCCCAGGAATAGTCTGCAGACCAGCCAGCCAAATGATCATGTGGAATCCAACACCTTGCCATGCCGACATGAAAATAATTGCGGGCAAAGCGAGTGAAGGTTCCGCTAAGAACGCGACGGGCTCATAACCTGGAATCACGGCATCAAGTAGCACGTTTGCCAGGCCATCCTTTTGGTAGAAGAAAATCCACAGAATTGAAACGACCACCATGGAAGTGACAACTGGCATGAAATAGATAGTGCGGAAAAAAACTTTTCCCCTTATTCGGGAATTGATTAACAGCGCCAGCGCTAATGCCAACCCACCCTGCAATGGTGCAACTACACCAGCAAAAACAAACGTGTTGCGAAGGGATTTCCAAAAGAGCGCGTCACCAGCGATTGTAAAGTCAGCCTGCGTTCCGCCATCATTGTAGGACTCGGCCAGGACTTGCATACCCGAGTACTGGGTCTGTGCTGCCGGCTTGGTGAGCTCGCGAAGGTTGTCAAACGCAACATTTTCGTCGCTCGGGTCAGCCGCGACGCTGACCTGAGCCAACGAGAGCATCTCTGTGAAGTTATCCAATCCAACAAACTCAGGATCTTTGGGACTGGCAAATTTGGCGTTTGTGAACCCCAGAGAGAATGCCAAAACAACTGGCGCAACTAAGAACAGCATCATAAGCCCGACCGCGGGAAGGACGAAAAGAAAACCTGCTCGTGCGCTTTTAGCCTTTAAGCTGCCGGGGAATAACCGCGATTGTATCCCAGTGGTCATTCAATTTCCTCTGTTTGGGGACCCGGGGGTGTGAGGTCATCACACCCCCGGGCTTTTTCCTTTTGAACTTCTATTTAGCGGTAGAAGTCGTTGTCTGCCAGGTTGGCATCGATTTCATCCGCCGCAGCATCCAAGGCTTGCTTGGCGTTCGCTCCGTTGATGATGTCTGCCACGGCCTTCTCGTAAATGGTCGAGATAGCTAAGTAAGCAGGTGTGGGTGGACGAAGTACACCGAAGTCGTTTGAAAATGTAACGAAGTCAGCGAATTCTCCGCCTGGTGCGTAAGAAGGAACCTCAGCGGCTGCTCCAGCGGTTGCTGGAATAAGGCCGATGCGGTTGGCAAACGCCACGATGTAGTTGTCCTGAAGGATGAACTCGATGAAGTCGGTAGCACCCTCAACCTCATCACAGGAAGACGAAACACCGAACTGCCAAGATGCTGCGCCAATCTTTGGTCCCTGACCGAAGTTTGGCGGTGGCAGAATCAGGAGATCGTCTCCAAGGGCCTCGGCTGCATCCTTCACGGCCCAGTTACCGTTGTACTGAAGCGCGATGGTACCCGCAACAAATTCAGTGCGGTCACCAGTCTGAGCGGGGTTTGCATAGCCATTAGCAAAGGTGGAACCAAACCACTCACCGAATGCAACAGCCTCTGGTGAGTTGATTACTCCGTCCGAGCTTTCAAAAGTGGTGCGGTCAATAAGGTCACCACCGAATGACTGCATCAGGGGGCTGTAGGCGTAGGGGAACCATTCCCCAGTCCAACCATTACCCCAGTCGATGGCATAGTCATAGTCGCCAGTGGCATCGATGGCCGCAAGAAGAGCATCAAACTCATCTTTGGTCCACGGGTTGTCAACAGTCGGGACCCGAGCGCCGACTGCGTCCAGAGTGGACTGGCGGACTAGCATTCCAAGAGCTGCATCCCATGCTCCTGCTGCATAGAGCTCCCCGTTGTAGTAACCCTTTGCACCGGGAAGCAACGAGTCCTCTAGCGCTGAGTCGATGGAAATAGGCTGCATGTAGCCTGCCCATGCCCAGTTCGGCATGATAGGGCCATCAACATCCACGATGCATGGGAGCGTGTTTGAAGCTGCTGCAGCTGCAATTGAGTCGTTGTAGGACTCCTGTGGAAACTCTTCGAGAACTACCTCGTAATCCGCTTGGCTAGCGTTGAAGTCAGCGATAGCCTCCTTCACAGTCGCGATCTCAAGATCGTTACCAGCCGCATGGGACCACATTGAGACCTTCGTCGCGGATGCTGAACTGCCGCCTCCCGACGTAGAGCCCGAAGAAGTACTTGAGTCGTCTGTGGCTGAAGCACATCCGCTCAGTACGAGAATGCCGGCAGCCGAAGCTGCAAGCAAAACTCTGCTTGTCTTGATCATTTTTCCTCTTTTTCTTTGGATTGAGGCGAGATATCCGCTGACGTACTGGCATTTGTTAGCTGTCGGGGAACAGAAACTGATTCCCTTACAACTAACTCACCTTGGATCTCGACCACTTGTTTGGGTTTATCATCCGAACCCTCACAAATTCGGATGAGGTGTTCCACGGCATCCCTACCCATTTGATAATGAGGGAGTCGGACCGTGGTTAATCCGGGGCGCAAGCCACCGGAAATCAGCTCCAAGTCATCAAAGGCAACCACTGAGACTTGGTCGGGTATCTTCAGGTTGAGGTCCCGAAGAGCTTGATAGGCGCCCAAAGCTAAGCTGTCGTGGTAGCAGGCGATTGCCGTAATCTCAGGCTCCCTGACCATCATCTCCAAGGTGGCCCTATAGCCATCGTTCGTGCTTGCACCAGGCACTCTGTAAATACGTTCGCTGGGTCTCGACCACCCATACTGGACAGCCGCGTCCAAGAAGGCTTTCTCACGCCCAATCACGGCTGGCCAGTTAGCATCGTCGATTAGCATCCCAACATTTTTGTGCCCTGCTATGCCAAGTAACTTGAGGCCCTGCATGTAGGAGTTGTACTCTGCTGGAACAAATGCGGAGTAACCGCCCCTCGATGGAAAGCAGTTAGCAAAAACTAGGTTCTTGGGTGTGGTCCTGGGTAATTTGATCTCATAGTGGAAATAAGTTGCGAGAATGGTGCCTACAACTTGATGCTCAGAGAGCAGATCAAAAGCCTCTGCAATCGATTTCGGATCATTCTCAACTTCTACGAAGAATAAATCGTAATCATGGGACCTAGCCACTCTTTGGGCGGCAAGAAGCATTTCGCCGGCATACGGTGTTGTGGCAACTTCAACTGACAGAAGTCCAAGAGTTCTGGTTGTTTGTTCCTTCAAGGAACGCGCGAGTCGATTTGTGCGGTAGCCGAGATTTTTGGCTGCGGCCTTTACCTTGGCTTCTGTTTGTGCAGAACAGCGACCTTCGGCCTTGCCAGATAGAACCAGGGAGGCTAGGGAAGTTGAAACGCCGGCATCCCGAGCTACCTCAGCCAAGGTCACACCATTCAAGACTTCCTCCAAAATAGTCAAACGTTTGACTGTTGCGGAAACTACATCACATGGCCGTGACTTTGTGAATCAGAATTTCGGATTTGTTATCTAAGTGTGATGGAGAAAAGTTACGTTGTTTTTAAAGAATGCGGAACTGCTGGTCTCAATGAAAAAGCGGTGAGTGCGGCACA
>CAYSOI010000306.1:0-5619 GCA_964432425.1 uncultured Opitutales bacterium
TTAGAACCAACGCTCAGAGAGACGGTCTTTGGCAAGCTTTTCAGCATTTGCCTGATGGTGAGTCAGTCTTTTCTGAGTTTCTGCCAATTTGGCCTTCAACTTCTTGGCCTCCGTGGCTGAAAGATCTGAAGAGGATAGCTGCTGCTTAAGATTCCCTACCTCATCTTTTCCACGTTGGATCCATGCATCCAATTCTTCCTGTCGAGTCTCGTAAACTTCATCCATTGTCCAAGCACCCACTTTCTTCAGATAGGCATCCAGTTTACCGGTCATGCTTTCAACTTTTTCCGGCATCAAACCAGAAAGGTCCTTGGTTTCTCCCATGTCTTTGGCGACGTTGAAAAGTTTGATTTCTCCTGAGTTCAAATGTCGCATCAGCTTGTAGTCTCCATCTCTGTAGGAAGTAATGGGGACTGTGTAGTGGGCAGGGAAATGAAATACCAATCCGGTATCCCGACAGGCCAACTTCCCAGCATTGCCATGTTCCAGGACTGGTCGGAGGGAGACCCCTTCGAGATCATCAGGAAGCGGGACCTCGCTGCCAGCAAGGTCATGAAGAGTGGGCAGGTAATCCCATTGTGCAACGGGTTGGTCGCACTGCGAATTTGCTGGGATGCCAGGGCCTGCAACAAGCATGGGCACACGGATTCCACCTTCCCACATTTTGGCTTTCCCTCCCTGAAGTGGGGCGTTGCTACTCCCGCCACCATTGTCGGAGGAGAAGATGACATAGGTATTCTCCTCCAGCCCCAGTGACTTGAGAGCGTCAAGCACGGTGCCGATGGAGGTATCCATATTTTCCATCATGGCTGCGTAGTTGGCTTTTTCCCAATGAGCCCGAAGTTTGATCGGCATTTTATGGGCATCTTTGTCGAACTTTGAAATGTCAGGAATCCCGCCCTCAATACCTTTCTCTTCGGCAAGCAACTTCAGGTACTTCTCCCGAGTGCATTTCAAGGACATGTTGCGAACATGGAGAGCATAGTGGGAAACAAACATAAAGAACGGCTTTTTGTCCTTGGCACGTTTTTCCAGGAAACCAGTCGAAGTCTTAGCCAGGCTGAACATCCGCTTTGGATCGTCTGCGGGGATCGGGGTCTTGTCCACCGGTTCCCACCAATCACCATGAGCATTCCCATTGGGGTGCTTGTGGATGAAGTCCGTTTCGTCGTAACCATGATCCTTAAACCAACCCATGGGTGTACAACCCTTGCCAAAAAAGGCGGTGACATAACCCTTACCGGAGTCCTTCAGCATCTCCGCCAGGGACAGGTTTTTGCCCAAGTCGATTTGCTTCTTGTTCATGACCACATCATGCAAGGAGATGCAGCCCGTCCGAGCCGTGGTTTTGCCAAATTGGATACTAGCCCGGGAGGGTGTACAGACTGGCGAGGGACAATAGGCATTGGAAAACCGCATGCCCCGGGCGGCAAGTTTTTCCAGGTTCGGAGTCCGGTGGAGTTCGTGCCCCAATTCCGGCCGATCTTTCATCATCGGCACACTGGTTTGAGTGTAGCCCAGATCATCTGCATAGATGAGGACAAAGTTGGGTGCTGGAGCTGCTTGAATCGCAACCTGAGCAGCTACAAAAAGTAAGGTAATCAGTAACTTCATGATCTGGACTTTCTATTCACTATAATCGACCCAGTTGGCACGGACGTGTTCTTCCGCCTCCTTTTTGTAGTCTATGAGACCTTCTTTGAAAAATGGGTAACTGGCAAAGCGTTTGGTTTTTTCCTTGTTGATCGCATATTTGATCAATTTCATGTTCAATTCCTTGAGGAGTGCCGCTTTTTGGACCTTGAAGTCAGAGGGATTCTCCACCTTCAATTTCGCCAGTTCCTTCTGAAAACCCTGCTTTGATTGTTCGGTGAAACGATCCATCGTCTTATAGAGAGCTTCCCGGGCTTGCTCTGCAGTACCACCGTCGACTTCCTCCACATACTTCTGCCGAATGGCATCCATCTCGGCGACCTTCTCAGGCATGGCTTCAGCCAGGTCCTTTTCCTCCCGGTAGTCTGTCATGATATTGAACAGCTTAATTTTGCCGGTATTCAATTGGTGCATCAGCTTGTAGTCTCCGATAATGATGGAGCTGATCGGCGGATGATAGTGGCAAGTGTAGTGATGGATGATTCCTGGAGCTGCACGCTTCACTTTGCCGCAGTTCCCTTTCGTAAACACATCTCGCAAACTGCCGCCTTCAACACCTTCCGGCATCGGTGCCTTGCTGTTGCTGAGGTCATGAAAAGTTGGCAGAAAGTCCCACTGTACAATCGGCACATCGCATTGCGACCCAGCTTTGATGCCAGGGCCGGAAATGACGGTTGGAACACGAATCCCACCTTCAAAGATCGAGCGTTTGCCTCCTTGAAGTGGACCATTGAAGCGTTCCATTTTGCCATTGATCTTTACATTCCTGGAATGCCCCCCGCCGTTATCAGATGTGAAAATGATGTAGGTATTGGCAAGTTCCCCCTTGGCTTTGAGAGCATCAATGAGGGCACCCACATTCATGTCCATCTCCTCGACCATTGCGGCGTAAAGAATGTCCCGGTGAACACTGGATTTCTCTACATCAATCTTATCAGTGTCCCGCCCTGCTTCGATCCAACGCTTCTTGGTTCGTTCGAAAACTTCCTTGGTTGCCATGTGCGGAATGTGAGGAGCGTAATGATTGACCATCATGAAGAATGGCTGCTTCCCAGCGTACTTATTGACGAATGCCACTGAGTCTTTTCGCAGAGAATGCAATCGCTTCGGGTTGTCCGGCGGGAAGGGTGTCTTCGTCTTCGGAATCCAGTAGGAGCCGTGGCCATTGCCATTTCCGCCAGGTTCATTTGGCAATTCATCCGTCACGTCATAGCCGGCATCTTCAAACCGCCCCAAGGTACTTGCCCCTTTGCCAAGCATTGCAGTGACATAATTGCGTCCCGACTCTTTGAGCATTTCGCCCATTGTCGTTTCATCGTCGTAGCCTTCCGGTCTTTGAAAAGGCGAAAGCACGTCGAACACATTCCGATACTGCAACCGGGCAGTTGACTTCCCCATCTGGATGCTAATCCGGGAAGCGGTACACGTCGGCGAAGGTGCATAAGCGGCCGTAAAACGTGCACCCAATTTTGCCAGCCTTTCAAGTCCAGGAGTTTGGATAAAGTCATGTTTGGTGCTGGGATCATCATCCATCATCTGGACTGAGGTATCCGCATATCCCAAGTCATCCACATAGAGAATGATGAAGTTGGGCACATTGGCCGAGGAGAGCTTCGCCGCCAGGGCGAGGAGGAGGTAGAAGGTCAGTTTTTTCATAGTAAATTCTAATTCTTGTCAGCGGTGCCGCGTTCTTCGTGCATTCGGATCAATCGTTTGGAGCGTTCAAGTTGCCGGTCCTGGAAGTTCACATGGTTTTGGGACACATCTACCTTAAAGGACTTTTGTTTGTTCCCTGGATCTGCCGCCAACTCGGCCTTGAGTTTGGCGAGACGTTTTCTTCCGTTTTCAATCCAACCACCTTCAAGAAGTTCCACATAATTTCGACGGGTTAAAGTCACCGTCTCGGCATTCACAGAATCAAGGTAAGTGGATCGCTGTTTATCCAGAGTTTGTACTAAATCTGGCATCTGACTGGAAAGATCATTCTTTTCTCCAATGTCCACGCTCAGGTCGAACAGTTCAGTCTTCAGGGTATCCAGGTTCTTACGTAGCTTGTACTTGCCGGATCGGATGGCGGACTCGGGCTCACCAGTATGCCATGGGAAATGAAATACCAGAGCTTCCGGCTTTCGCCGAACTTTGCCTTGGTTTCCATTTTCAAAAACATCCCGCAAGCTCCCGCCATCCAGTTCCTGAGGAAGAGCCTCGGTGCCACCAGCCAGATCATAGAAGGTTTGCAGGAAGTCCCATTGCACAACCGGAACATCGCAATAAGTTCCACACTGTATACCCGGGCCTCGTACAAATGTGGGCATCCGGATGCCACCTTCATAGAGGCTGCCCTTTCCTGCTTTCAGAGGAGCATTGCCTCGGAAACCACCTCCATTGTCCGAGGTCAGAATGACATACGTGTTGTCAGCGATGCCAAGGTCCTCGATAGAATCCAACAAAGTTCCCAAAGACCGATCCAGGTCATCCAGCATAGCCGCATAATTGATGATCCAACCATGATTGTACATGCCGATAGAGATTTCATCCTCAGGCAGATTGTCCTGCTTCTGGTACTTACGACCAGGCGGAAGCTTTTTGTACTTCTCCCGCGTTTCCTTCAGCGAATCATGCCAGATATGCATCGCATAGTGCGAAAGCTGTAGGTAAAAAGGCTTCTCCTCAGAAACCTGCTCCTTGATAAAATCAATACTCTTGTTTGTCAGCGAAATGATGCGTTGGGGGTCGTCGTCAGGAAGATGTGTTTTTCCATCATCAGCAAAATCTCCAGGCCCATTACCATTTGGCCCATCCGTCACATCATAGCCCGCAGCGTCCGGCTTGATACTCTCATTGTGCCATTTCCCGAAATGTGCTGTTTTATAGTCAGAATTGGCCTTCTTGAGGGCTTGAGGAATGGTGATCTTCCCAAGGTATTGCTTCCTCGCCTCAACAGCGGAAAGCACGGTATACCGAAGACGACTTGGAGTCATTCCGTGCAGTAAACTATTCCGGGAGGGAGCACAAAGGGCAGAAGGTGAATAACAGGAAGAAAGCACCATGCCCCCCTTTGCCAGACGTTCGATATTGGGTGTTTGGAAGAAATCACTCCGTGTATCCGGGCGACCTTTGATCATCTCTACAGATGTCTCTGCCCATCCAAGGTCATCGACATAGACAAGGACGAAGTTCGGGGACTGGCTTCCCAGCAAAAAAGAAGGAAACAGAAAGAGAGTTAAATAAGTGACAAATCTCATCGGTTATTTGGGTTAAGAATTACTCCGCCTCCACCAAAACTCGGACCTGGTCGAGATGGCCGGGGTTTTCCTGCAATTCGATAAAAAGAGTGCGACGGTCAGCCGCCAGTATCAGGCTGTCGAACCCAGGACGCTGGTCACCTTCCGGCCGAGGCTCAATGGTACGGGCACTTGGGTACGAGACATTGGGAATTCCGAAAACCACCTCCGATTCTTTCAACAACCGATCCACCGTGATGACTCCCGCAATGGGTTTTGCAAAAGTGATCTGCCCCCGTACACTTCTGCGGCGGTTTGGATTCTTCCCTTCAGGGTAAGCATCGAGCTGTAGAAGGTAGCTTGTCAGGCGACTGCCGGTTGGAAGTACCGGTTTCTCTTTATAACGGGTCTTGGCATACTCCCCCGGATCCATCATATCCACCCGGACAGACTCCCTGGAAAGAAAGCCACGTTTCTCCGGAAAGACTACGATGTGCTCATTATCTTCATAATTTCCCGGATGAAAATTCGGACCAGGGGAGACAAATCGCATCGAACCCGTCGTCTGCAGAACACCAGCATTCACAGGCCAGGCGTTTTCAAACTGGGAGGTTTCAAAAGCCACAGAATCAATTGATTTCGATACCTCACTGGCCTGAACCGCTTGCCCTTCTCGCAATAGTCGAGGTTTCGCAGCAGTTTGATTGGAGACCTCCACCTCTCCTTCAAAAACACAGACCTC